>JAIEQN010000259.1 GCA_019747685.1 Gemmataceae bacterium | reverse complement strand
GCCCCGCCCGGGGTGCGGACCCCGACGTACCGGGCCGCCGGGCGGTCGGCGAGGCCCGCCCCGTCGGCCCCGGGGCGGGGGCGGTCGGGCCCGGTCAGCATGACGAACACCGTTTCATTCCTCGGCCCCCTTCTCCTTGACGGTCCAGAGGTGGAGCACGTCCTCGTACCCGTCCCGGCTCGACACCCCGACCGTCCGGTCCGGCGGCCACCCGGGGCCGAAGGTGAAGCGGTGGGAGACGACCCGGGCCCCGGGCCGGAGCTGGGCCTCCAGGGTCGGCCGGAGCAGGGCGTTGAACTCCTCCCCCATGTACAGAAACACGACCGTCGCCGGCGAGTAGTCCTGGTCTCGGAGGGCGTCCCCGTCGACGATGGCGATTTTGTCGGCCAGCCCGGCGTCCCGGACCCGGCCCCGGGCCTCCTCCGCCATCGCGGGGTCGAGCTCGACCCCGACGGCCGTTGCCGCCCCGGCCCGGACGGCGGCCATCAGCACCCGCCCGTCCCCCGGCCCGGGCTCGTACACCACGTCGCCGGCGGTCACCCCGGCCAGCTCGACCATCCGGGGGACGACGTCGTCCGGGGTCGGGGCCCACCGGACGACGACCTCGTCCCGGGCTTCGGGGTCGGACGTGGTCAGGTCGAGGACGGTCTCCACCCCGTCGGGGACGGCCACCCGATGCTTCCGGGCGATTGAAGTGTAGTTGTTCGGCCGCCAGGCCACCCCGACGGCGTACACCGGGTCTTCCTCGGGGTCGGTGTCCGGGAGCAGGACGGTCAGCCGGCGGGCGGCCGGCCGGGGCTCCTCCCGCCCGCCGAGTAACGCCAAGAGGACTCGTCCGGACGGGTCCTTGACCGGCGGCCGGTCGAGGAACTCGGGGCCCAGGGGGTGTGCCGGGGGGCGGGCGAGGCCGGCGGCCGCGAGCGCCGCCGTGTGGCCGGCCGGGTCGTCCGCCGGTCCGACCGGGTCGATGCGGGCGATTGGCTTCCCCCGGTCGGTGACGACCACCGTCCCCCCGGCCCGCACCCGCCCCAGGCACTCGGACAGCCGGGCCCTGAAGGTTGCGAGCGAGATGCGGCTCGACCCGCCCCGGCTCATACGCCCCCCAGGCCCCACCACGGGTCGGCCGCCCAGGCCCGGAACGCGGCCCGGTGTGCGGCGTCCCACGCGGCCATCGCCTCCATCAGGTCGAACGGCCCGCTGTCCCAGTCGAGCCACGGGTCGCAGACAGCGAGCACGAACTGGGCGGAGAAGGCCGGCACCGGCGGCAGCCCGACGTCGCACGCCCACCCGTCCAGGGCGTGGGGGTCCCAGGGGGAGGCCCCCGGGGCGGCCCGCAGGCTCGGGAACGTGCCGGCCAGTGCCTGCAGCCGCCCGGCCGCCTCCCCTCCTCCGGCCGCACCCGCCGGTGCCGCCGCCGCGGCGGTCGCCGCCCCGTGGGCCCCGTCGTCGATGTGACCCGCGATGGTCCGAAGCAGGTGGTCCCGGTCGCCCGCCAGGGCCTCCTGCACCACCCGGTCGACCTCGCCCTCGGACCACCCGTGGAGCCGGGCCCGCCGCTCGAACCGGCCGAGCACCGCACACGCACTGCCGTCCAGGTCGTCAATACTCATCGGTACACGCTTCATCCTCATAGTTCCCTCCGAAGCTACTCCAATTAGTCCTGTACATCTATCATATAATCTGATAAATGTCACGGTGCATAACGTCCTTTATGCACCACCACTCGCGGCCGCCCCGGCCGGGCGGCGCGGGCGGGGTGAGGGTGGGCACCGTTGACACCCGGCACGGGCCCCGGCGGCGGGCCGGGGGGGACGGCCCGACTGAAAAACGGAGACCGAACATGCCGACTCATCGCCCCACGAACCAATCCCACACCGTACAGGACCCGCGTCACAAAAGATCCGGCGGGATGGACCTCCTCCGCCTCACCGACCTGAGGTGGGAGAACACATCGCTCCCGCCCTTCCGGCCGGTCGTGGTGGAGCACGCCCGGCCCGGGGTGCGGCCGGGGAACCTCACGGGCGGCGAGGCGGCCCCGCTCTTCTCGGTCGGGAGCCTTCGCCCGCGGGGGCCGGTGGTCATCGGGGCGACCCTCCTCCGGCGGGAGGTGTTCGGGGCCTGCGCCCCGACCTTCCTGACCGCCGCCGCCTGGGCGGCGGCCGGCCTCTCCTTCGACTCCCCGGGCGGGGTCACGGCCTTTTTCGGGGGGCTGGAGGAGGCGCTCCGCGGCTCGCCGCTTTGCCCCGAGGTCGAACTCCGGGTCGGGGAGGGCCGGGGGGTGGTGCTCCGGGGGCTCTACGGCCCGGCCCCGTGGGGGGACGAGGGGTGCCTCGTGATCTCGCTCCCCGGGGAGACGGCCTGGGTCGATTACCGGTTCTCACCGGGGCAGGTGACGACCGCGTCCTGGTGGCTCCTGTACCCGGACCAGGTCCTGGAGCCGCTCGGCCGGCACGCGGCCGGGGACTGGGGGGAGGGGAACCTGCTCGACCCGGTGGACAACGAGCGGGAGTTGGCAGCCGGCCGGGTGGTCCGGTCCTACTTCTCGCTCCGCTCGCCGGGCGAACTCTGGGCCTCGGTCACGACCGACCTCGGGCGGGGGGAAACGAGGTTTGAACTTCTCCCGTGAACGGCGGGCGGAGACTGACGAACCGCGGGAATTCCCGCGGGCCCATTTCGGTCGGCCCGGCCGGGGGCCGGGCACGCACTCCCCAGGGCGTTCGGGAAGTGACCCCACGTCGTGCACTTTGACCGCGGCCTGAAGGTGCCCCGGCGATCCGAAATCCGACCACCGGACGGAGACGTGGAGGTAACCGACGTGCCGGGCGGGCCGCACCATACCCGTCAAGACACCCGGAGTGACCTGCACGGCCCAGCCGGGCCCGCAACCGCCCTACTACCGCATCCAGTCTTATTGTGTGGGTGGCCGGGGCAGAGTCCGCGACGCCCCGGTGTCTTCCGGACCGGGGCATCGGGGACTCTGCCCCGGCCACCCGAACCCACCGGTTTAGGGTGGACGCGGTACTACGCCGCCGTCGGCCTGATCGGGGGAGGTAATTCGGGGTTCGGGAGGCGTCGCGTTCCGGGTCGGCCCTCCCGCGAATGCCGGAACCCACCCGGCGGGGAGGGCCTCCGGGTGTCGGCTACGGCTACCCGCTCAGGCGGGACGGGTCAGCAGCGCCCCGACCGCCCGGAGGAGTTCGTCCCGGGCCTTCTCCTGAACCGGCCCCAGCTTGACGGTCCTTGAGAGCAGCTCCCGGACGTCGGCCACGAAGTGGCGGACGGCGGTCTCCCCTCCGTCGCCCCGCCGCCCCAGGCCGGGTTCACCGCCCCCCGAGCAAACCCGCCCGGCCCCGCCGCTCCACAGACCCTCGGAAGCCGCGTCGCCCACCCGCCACCCTGAGCCACCCCGGCGTCGGCACCCCGCCACACCATGACGTGCGCTTCGCGGGAGTCGCTCGAGCCGCCCGCCGCACCGGCGTGCTCCGGCCGTTCCGCCTCTCGCGGGATAGAACGCCGTTTCGGCGGGGGTGCCACACTCCTGCACTCGCGCCGGGCCGCTCCGGCTACCCACGCCCCCGGCCCGGCACCCGCCGGCCGTCGACCCGGGGCACCGCCGGAGCAGCCGGAGGACCGGCCTCGTCCCGGTGCGCGGCGGTCGGGTTGGAGCACCGTTGGGGCAGCCGGCCGCGGTCGGCGAACCTCCGACCACTCCCGCCCGGCCGGGCCCTCCCGGCACGATACCGGGGGCGGCGTTCGACCGGCTCTTCCCTCCCCGGGCCGGACGTGGCAGGATCCGGGGCGACCCCGGGAAGCGGACGCGGGCCCTGCTGGGAAGCATCCCGCCAGGAATACCGGGGTCGCGGACGGTAGGTTGCGCGGGTTCAAGGGCTCCCCTTCGGGAAGGCCGGTCCTTCTGAGCGGTTTGAAGGGCACGTCGCGCGCGGTGCCGGTCCACTCGTGAGCGGTTTCAAGGGCACTCCGGGGGCATTGGGGACGGACCTCAGTTCCTCCGGGGGTGCTACCGGCCGCCGCCATGCCTCCGAAAATCCCGGGGTCGAAGGGGCAGCGCCCCTGCTCGGCCGCCACATCAGGGTAGAAGCACCTCCCCGCCTCTCTACCGGGTCGCCGCCCCGCCGCGGCCCCCGGCCGAGAGGCGGGCGATGCAGAAAGGTTCTGACTCGCTCGCCTCTCGGGTCCCCTGACACGGGAGGTGCGGTCGTGTCCGACGCGGTTTTGGTCCTGCACCGGGGCGCGAGACAGGTGACGGCCGAGGAGCTGGCCGGGGTCAAGCCCCCGCCGCCCGACGGCCGGTGGCACCCGCTCGCGCACGCCCGGGTGCTGGACGTGGTCACCCGGACCCTCCGGGAGGCCGGGTATGCGGTCCGGCGGTCCCAACTCGGGCTCACCCCGGACGGGCATCGGTTCTTCGGCACCCTGGACCTCGAAAGCGAGCTGGCGCGCGGCGTCACCCTCGCGGTCGGGGTCCGGAACAGCACCGACAAGACGTTCCCGCTCGGGTTCTGCGCCGGGTCGAGGGTGTTCTGCTGCGACAACCTGGCCTTCCGGGCCGAACTACTCGTCCGCAAGAAGCACACCCTCAACGGCGAGCGGAATTTCGTGGCGGCGATCGCCGGGTCGGTGACGAGCCTGAAGTCGTTCCGGGACGCCGAGGCCGACCGGATCCGGCGGTACGCGGAGACGCCGCTCTCCGCCGAGCTGGCCGACGCCCTGATCCTCCGGGCCTACGAGCGGGGGATCGTCGGGGCCCGGGACCTGTCCCGGGTGCTGTCGGAGTGGCGGACCCCCGCCCACGACGAGTTCCGGCCCCGGACGGCCTGGTCCCTGGTCAACGCCTTCACCGCGGCGCTCCGGGACCGGGCGAAGGCCCGGCCCGCCGAGTTCGCCGCCCAGACCATCCGCCTGAACGGGATGCTCGACCGCGAGGGGGTCGCGCTCCCGCTCGCCCCGGAGCCGCAGACCGCGGCCTAGGGGGGTCCGTTTTTCGGGAAGGTTCCCGACACGCCCGCCGGTTTTCATCCCCACGCCCAACCACCCCAGCGCGAGGTACCCGTCATGGCGAAGAGGAACGGCCGGAAGCCCGACGGCGCGGCCCAAGGAGCCGCCGCCGGACACGAGCAGCAGGCCGCCCCGGAGCAGCCGGTGAACGGCCAGCCGACCGGCGGGCGGAAGCCCCCGGTGGCCGAGTTCCGGGTCGGCCGGATCAAGGTCGCGGTGTGGGAGAACCACTCGCCCGACACCGGGGCGTGGTACTCGTTCACCCTGACCCGGTCGTACAAGGTCGGGGACACGTGGAAGACGGCGAGTTCCTTGGGGGTCGACGACCTCCTGGTGGCCGCCATGATCCTGACCGACGCCCGCCGCTGGCACGCCCGGCAGACGGCCCAGGCCCGCCCCCAGCCCCAGCCGCGTGAGCGGCAGCCGGGGGAGGGCGACGCGGCCGCAGAGTACCAGCCCCAGGCCGGCGGCTCGGACGACGTGCCCTTCTAGCAGTGCCGAGCCTCGACACGGACGTGTAGGCGTGAGGGGGGAGGTTGCCACAGGTATACCACGAAGGTTCTGACCCGGCATCGCCCGACCTCTCTCCCATCACGCCCGCTTGCCGGACGCCCCCGGCCGCGCTAGCGTCGGCCCATGACCGCCCCGTCCGTCGACCCCGTCTCCCCCCGCTCGCTCGCCCTGTGCCGGCGGGCGGAACTCCTCCTGGACAGGATGGAGCAGGTCGACCCGCCCGACATGGACGTGCTCCGGGCGCTGGCCGAGGAGCGCGGGTGGGTGGACGCGGTCCGGTTCTTCGCCCTCAAGGGCACCCTCACCCCGGAGGGGCTGGCCGACGCCGAGGAGTCGCTGGCCGAGACCGAGGGGTGGGTGGCCGAGCAGCTCGCCGCCGAGGACGCCGACGAGGAGGAGCCGCCGACCCTGCCGGCGGTCGACCGCGGCCCGTTCGAGAACCACGCCGAGCCGGTCGTCTCGTTCCAGGCCATGTTCATGGCCAACGCCTGGTACCAGCTGTCCCCGCAGCCGGACGGCCCCGTCGGGATCCGGTACGGCGCCTGGTGCCAGGGGATCGGGACGCTGAACCACGACGGGTGGACGGCCCACGAGGACCGCGAAACCGCGATCCGCCACTTCGTCGCCGACGTGCGGGAGCTGCTCAAGCCGGTAAAACAGGAGCCTGTCCAGGAGAAGGCACGGGACGAACTCCTCCAGTCGGTCGAGGCCCTCCTCACCCGGCCGTCGTGAGCCGGGCACACCGACCACCCCCTCCGGAAACCCCGTGCGGCCCCCGCCCTGTACTCCCTCACCCCACCGGCGCCCACCGCCGCCCCTTCGACCGTACCCGAGGCCGTCGCCTTGCCGGGGATGGCCGAGAGGCCACCGCCGTCGGCCCGCTGTTGGCAAAAACCGGTAATCGACGCCCGGCGGGCGTGCGCTGCCGTCGCGGTCGGTGTGGGCCGCACACGGCCCCGGCGCGGAAGCGGTCCGCGCATCGAATCCGACAGCCCAGGCCGGAGGGGTGGATGGCGAAGGGGCGGTCGGGTGGGACTTTCCTGATGACGCGGGCCGGAATTGCGGTTAAGGTTCAGTGCCGCGGGCGGTCTGGCGACCGCCCGCCCCGGACGGAGGCGAGGCGATGAACGGGAGTGACCCCAGGACGGTGGTGGTGATCCGGTACACGAACTACAAGGGGGAGACCGCCCTCCGCCGCATCATCCCTCGGCACATCCACTTCGTCTCGACCGAATGGCACCCCGAGCCCCAGTGGGTGATCGAGGCGTTCGACCTCGACCGGGGGGCGGAGAGGTCCTTCGCGATGAAGGACATCCTCGACTGGAACGCTGCCGAGGACGGGGGGGGACCGACGTGCTGTTCGGGCCGCTCGCTCGGCCAGCCACAGCTCGGTTAAACGAGCCCGGCCGCCAACACGGCCGCGAACGCCTTCAGCACCGACTCGTGTGTCGGGTCGAGCGGAAACCCCGTGTCCGAGCCGAACCCGAGAATCCCGCCGGGGCCGGCCGCCCCGCCCACCGGGCAGCAGGCGTAGGTGGCGTTGTCGCACCCCGGCCGGATCACCCACGCGGGGTGAGGCTTGGCCCGCATGTGAGCCCCCGGGCGGCCCTCGGCCCAAACGGTGCCGGCCAGCCCTTCGTTCAGCCCGAACGCGAACGGCTGGTAATCCGGCCCGAGGTTCTCAGCCACGAACACGGTCAGCTTCCGCTTTCCCCCCGACCCCGTCGGCCGCATCCAGGCGATGTACCCGTCGGCAGGGATGCCGGCCGGCAGGGTCCGTAAGACGTGGAGCGCGTTCTTCAGGACCGTCTGTGACCAGAGCTTGAAAGCGGCCCGGTTGCTCATCCTCCGCTCGATCCCGGCGTCGCCCCGGCTGAGCATGGACAACAGGTCGGCGACGCTCTCGGCGAGCAAGGCTGGGCCCGGTCCCCCGCCCCCGGCCGGGGCGTCGGCCAACTCCCGGCCGGGGGCGGCGTTCCGGGGCGGGTCGGCGGGGAGTTGGCGGATCGCCGTCTTGATCGCGGTCGCGACGAGCGTCGCGGCCGCCTGTGGCGCGCTCTCGAACTGCTCGTCGTCGTAGGTGATGGGGGTGAAGCCGTCGAGGTCGGACGGGATCTTCAGGCCCTTCCGGTTCTTCGGCACCACGACGAAGCACTTGCCGCTCCCCAGCCGCCCGACGAACAGCCCGAACTCCAGGATGACGTTGTCCCGCGTGGCGTCCTGCGTCCTCCCCCGGCTCGTCACCTTGTCGTCACGGGCGAAGACGAAGACGGCGTAACGGGTTTTGTCGAGCTGCCGCTCCAGCGACGGAAGCGGGTACTGCGACGGGGCGATGACGCCGGCCAGCCAGGGCTTGGCGCTGAAGTCGTGTTGCAAGGCGTACTGGATTTGGGTGGTCAGTTCCCGCGCCTCGGCCGAGGACGCGATGAAGACCTCCGGCTTCTCCGGCGTCGACTTCCGCCCCGGCCTGTCACGCTTGGCCACGGTCCGCCTCCAACACGAACCGCGGCACCTCGACCCCGCCCTCCTGCCGCGTCCCGGCGAAGAGTTCGAGCGGCCGGACGAAGTTCCGCCCCGTCTCCACGTCCCGGTACACGACCATGGTCGTGTCGTCCTCGGAGTGGGTCGCCAGGCAGACGATCTCGTACCGGGTGTTCTTCTTCGTGTTGAGGTAGACCTGACCCGGAACGATCTGAAGAACCGGAGATGATGGAGCGGCCATGCGGGCGTCCGCCGGTGCCGAAGGGTCGCGTCGGGGTGATTGTATCGACGCAGCCGGGTGGCGACAGATCGGCCTGCGGCGGGAGGCGACGTGGGTGGGGTGTCGCGTTCTTGCCCACGTTCGGCCGAGCCGACCTGACCCGGTCGCCGGCAGTTAAGTGGCAGTTAAGTGCCCGGAAACGGCGGAAAACGCGAACTTGGCGGAAACGTGCTAAAAGCAAAACCCCTGGTTTCCCAGGGGTTTGCGAGTTGCGGCGGTAGGATTTGAACCTACGACCTCCAGGTTATGAGCCTGGCGAGCTGACCGGGCTGCTCCACGCCGCGATCGTTACCCGTACTATATGCCGGCCGGCCCCCGGGGTGAAGGGGGGCGGCCGATTCGGCGGAAAAATCTCCCCCGGCGTCCCGCCCGGCCGGGGCGTGGCCGGCCCCGTCGTTACAACCTACATTAACGCGACGCCGTCCACCGACCCGGGCCACCCGCCCGGGCCGCCCCAGGACCCCGTTGTGCTCCCGTTCATCTTCGTCCTGTGCCTGGCCGGCGCCACCTGCCTGGCCCCGCTCGGCCTCTACCTCCTCTGGCTCGCCGCCCTCAACCGCCGGGACCGGCCGACCGTCGTCCCCGGCGGGTGGGACTTCACCGCCCTGGCCTGCGGGCTCGGCGGGTTCCTGCTGTTCGGCGGCGGGCTGCTGCTGGCCCTGGTCCGGTCGAACGTCCGGTTCGGGGTCCGGGGCAACTTCGAGGCCCTCCGCGACGCCTGGGCCCAGGAGCGGCTCTCCTGGGGGCTGTTCGCCCTGGCCTACCTGGTGGTGGTCCTCGGCGGGGTGGTCGCCGCCGGCCTCACCCGCCGCCGGTCGCTGGTCTTCTACAACGCCGAGCCCGACCTGGTCGAGGCCGCCCTGGTCGACCTGTTCGACCAGCTCGGCCGGCCGGTCGAGCGGCGGGGCAACCTGTGGGTCGCCGGCACCCCGCTGTTCGAGTTGGAACCGTTCGCCGCCGCCCGGACCGTCACCCTCCGCTGGCTGTCGGACGACCGCCGGCTGCTCGAGGAGGTCGCCCGGCACCTCCGCGACACCGTCCCGCCCGACCCCCACCGGGACAACCCGGCCGCCCCCTGGCTGATGACCGGGGCCGTCCTGTGCGGGGTCGCCGTCTCCTTCTGCTCGGTCCTGCTCGGGTACGGGCTGGCCCTGATCCGGTAAGGTCGGCAACCTGTGCCGGCGGTGCCGGGTCTGCCGGCCGCGCCCGCGGTACGGCCCG
>JAIEQN010000873.1 GCA_019747685.1 Gemmataceae bacterium | reverse complement strand
CGGCGGCGGCCCGGTCGAGGGCCGCCGGGTCGGCCAGGGCGCCGACGACCAGCCGCCCGGCCGGGACGGCGGCCCGGTGGCCGTGGGAGAGGTTGTCGAGGACGGCCACGTCGTGCCCGCGGGCGAGCAGGAGTCGGACCGTGTGGCTGCCGATGTACCCGGCCCCGCCGGTGACGAGCACGCGCATGGCGACCCCACAACCCCGACCGTCTCGCCGGCCCCGGGCGGGGCCGTCCGACGGTACGCCTTACGTTACCGGCACCGGTGCCCGTCGGCGTCGGGATGAACCCCCCGGCCGGGAGCTTTCGGCGGCCGACCTGTGTAAGCTGATCGACACGTGGGCGGCCCCAGGAGCCGGGCATGCGGCGGACGGCGGTGTTCGGGGCGGCCCTGTTCGCGGCCGCGTTCCTCCTGTTCGCCGCCCAGCCGATGGTCGGCAAGCAGCTCCTGCCGCGGTTCGGCGGGGCGGCCGCCGTCTGGGCGACCTGCCTCGTCTTCTTCCAGGCCGTCCTGCTGCTCGGCTACCTGTACGCCCACCTGATCGGGTCGCGGCTCTCGGTCCGGACCCAGGTCGCCGTTCAGGTCGGGCTGGCGGCCGTCGCCCTGGCCCTCCTGCCGATCGCGGTCGCCCCGGAGGGCGGGCCGGACGACATCGAATCCCCGGCCCTGGCCGTCCTCGGGGCGTTGGCCGCGGCCGCCGGGCTGCCGGTGTTCGTCCTGGCCGCCACCGCCCCGCTCGTCCAACGCTGGTTCGCCGGGTCCGGCCACCCCCGTGCCGCCGACCCGTACTTCCTGTACGCGGCCAGCAACGCCGGCAGCCTGGCGGCCCTGGTCCTCTACCCACTCTTGATCGAGCCGCAATCCGACCTGACCGCCCAGGAATGGGCCTGGGCCGGCGGGTTCGTCCTGGCCGCCGTCCTGACGGCCGCCTGCGGGCTGTCGGTCTGGCGATCGGCCGGCCGGCCGGCCGACCCGGTCACACCCGCCCCGCCCACCGGGGCCGACCGCTGGGGCTGGGTCTGGCGGGCCTTCCTCCCGTCGAGCCTCCTGGTCGGCGCCACCACCCACATCACCACCGACCTGACCCCGGTGCCGCTCCTGTGGGTGGTCCCACTCGGGCTCTACCTCGTCACCTTCATCGTCGCCTTCGGCCGGCCGCCGGCCGGGTTGCTCCGGTGGGCGGCGGCCGCCCTGCCGGCGGTCGTACTCTTGGTCGCCCTGGCCCCGAGCCTCGGCCTCGGCCCGGCGGCCCAGCTCCCCGTCCACCTGCTCGGGCTGTTCGCCGCCGGGCTGGTCTACCACGGCGAGCTGGCCCGGCTCCGGCCGCCGGCCGCCCACCTGACCGAGTTCTACCTGTGGGTCGCCGTCGGCGGCGTCCTCGGCGGGGCGTTCAACGCCCTCGCCGCACCGCTCGTCTTCGACCGGCTCATCGAATACCCGCTGGTCCTGGTGCTGGCCGCGGCCCTGGCCCCGGTGCGACTCTTCGGGGCCGAGTTCGCCCGGCTGAACCGCATCCTCCCGGTCGCCGTCGGGGTGTTCGCGGGACTCCTGCTCGCCGGGTCCGAGTCGAACGAGCCGGGCACGGTCGTCCACCGCGAGCGGACGTTCTACGGGGTGCTGCGGGTGGTCCGGTCGCCGACCGGGCGGTCCCAGGCCCTGTTCCACGGCCGCATCCCGCACGGCCGGCAGCCCCGGGCCGACGACCCGGGCGTCCGCACCCTGCCCCTGACCTACTACCACCCGGGCGGCCCGGCCGGGCAGGTGTTCGAGGCCCGGGACCGGGCCGGCCGGGGCCGGAACCCGTTCGCCGTCGTCGGGCTGGGGGTCGGGACGCTGGCGGCCTACGCCCCGCCGGGGTCGGCCGTCACCTTCTTCGAGGTCGACCCGGCGGTCATCCGCATCGCCGAGGACCCGGCCCTGTTCCAGTACCTGTCCGACGCCCGGGCGCGGGGCGTGGACGCGCGGGTGGTGGCCGGGGACGGGCGGGCGGCCCTCCGCCGGGACGACGCCCGGTACGACCTGCTCGTCCTGGACGCCTTCAGCGGGGACGCGATCCCGGCCCACCTGTTGACCCGGGAGGCGGTGGAACTGTACCTCGACCGGCTGGCCCCGGGCGGGTTGGTGCTGGTGCATGTGACGAACGCCTACCTGAACCTGAAGCCGGTGTTGGGGGCGGCGGCCCGGGATTTGGGCTTGGTCGCCCGTGTGCAGCGGGAGGTGCCGCCGGAGGCGGAGGCCCGGCGGGGGGCGGCGGAGTCGGAGTGGGTGGTGCTAGCCCGGTCGGAGCCCGACCTGGGCAAGCTGGCGACCGACCCCCGCTGGCAACCACTGACCGCCGACCCGGCCACACCCGCCTGGACCGACCGATACTCGAACGTCCTCCGGGCGATCCGCTGGGGGCCGGAGTGAGGCGGCTCGGCCAAGCTCGGGCTTCCGCGGCAGCTTAACCCCTCGCACAATCCTTGAATCCGGTCCGTCCGCGGGCTACGATCCACGTCCACCTGAGGAGAGAGGCCCCATGTCGCCCATCTTCCCCCGCCGGCCGGTCGCCCGGCCATCCCCGCCTCACCGCCGCCGCCATCGCAGGTGGTGCTTGAGGAACGGGTCACGCGGAACGTGGTGGCACCCGCAGCACGCGATCGGCGGGGGCGGGGTTTCGGGGAAGGCGAGTTGGAGGACCGAGTTGGACGACCCGATGATGTTGGTGGTCGGGTTCGGCGAGATCCGGTCCGACAGCGAGAACGCGATCGTCACGCTCTTGTCCACGGCCCCCAGAATTCCGGGGTCGATGGTGATCGGGAAGAACGGGTTGTTCGGGTCGGTCGTGTCCAGCGTGCCGATACCGACACGAGGGTCCCCCGTGGGGTCGATCGTGCCGTCCCTGAAGCGGGTCGCCCTGAGTACGTCGTTCTGGCTGGTGGTCACCGTCACCGTGAGTTCCCGACCGGCCAGCCCCGGGACGGGCGTCCCGTCCAGATTCCGGGGTACGAGCCGCACGGCCTGTCCGGCAGCACCATCCGCCCAGCATCCCACAGCGAACACGGCGAAACAGGCCCACCGCACGGTCATGGTGATCGAGCCCCTGATGTTAGCAGGCTTGGCCGGGGCGGGTAGTTAGTCGGGCTGGCTGAGGTTGATGAGCCGAACCCGCTCGTGCCAGTTTATGGCCCGGAACTCCTGCTCCCTGCCGTCCCTGGGTGTGAGAGTCATAATGAGCATGAGCGATGTCCCGGGCTCGGCGCCGGAAACGAGAACGTAATTAGCATTGCCGGGATTCATCTCGACCTTGCCTTCCTCATTACCGGTCAGTTCGACCACGAAGTCGAGTTGCTTGTGAATTTCGTCGTACTCCCCGACCAGGAACGCGGCGCCGGGACGGAACTTGGCGACCGCGTTCAGGTCGGCGTCGCCGTCCGGTTGGTCCTCTTCGTCCTTGCGAACGACCACTTTGGCTCGGAACGGCAGGTACGGCTTGAGGAACTTATCACTGCGGAGCACGACGACCTTCTCGCCCGGTCGGGTGAGTTTGGCGAGCGCCCAATCCTTCCAAACCTGGCGTTGGGAGATGAGACGGAACGCCTCGAACGGCTGCGGCGGGGCCGCTTTCGGGAGGAGGTCGGTGACGTTAACTGGTTTATTGACCCTGCGGTCGGGGAAGGGCACCGGGAACTGGTTCGGCAAGACGACCGGCGTGAACCACATGGCGAACACGAAGAAGGCGGCGAACCCGCCCGCCTTGATCGCCCAGTAGCGACTGGGCGACTTGTAACCGGCTCTGATATTGAACTGGCTGGTGAACACGCTGCCCCAGGTGCCGGCAACCAGTGCGAGTAGAAGCCGGACGAACCCGGCGAAGTTCGGGTCGGGGAAGGGTCGGTTCAGGATGAGTAGCGTGCCGACGATGCCGAGGCAGACGAACATCGCCAGGTAGGCGATCCACCGCTCACGAGCCAGCAGCCGGTCCGTGTTGGTCCGCTCGTTGTCCTCGTCCGCGAACCGCTTACCGTCCGCCCACAGGTTCAGACGCTGGATATCCTCTGCCCCCGATTCAGGCGGAAGAGGGGTCGACTTCCAGCGGGTTTCGTCGTCGCCATCGCGGACGAACCAGTACGCCGCGACGTGGTCCGTCCCGCCGACCTTGTGCCGCTTGAAGTGTTCCCGAACTGTACCCTGAAAACTCCCGGTGTCGAACGTGCAACCGGTCGGGAGTACGACGAACACGACCCGTCGTCCTCGGTCCATAAGTGCCAACTTCCACACACCGTTGCCGAGGGGCACCGGTTGGGTCGCGGGTTTTGCCTCCGACCACGACCCCACGCCGGGCTCGGTTCGTGCCAGCCGTTCGCCGACGACCAAGTAGCGCTGTTTCTTGTCCCCGACAGTGGCCCACTCGATCTCGGGGCGGTCCGTTCTGCACTTGGTGGTAGACCACTCCGAGGCCTCCGGTTTGTCCGGAGCCCTGGTGTAGTCGAGTAGCACGATCCGGGCTGAGTACGACATAGTCGCCCCGGTTTTTCGGGCAGGCCGGCTGCGATCAGGCCACGGAGGTGGCTAACCCCCGTTACCGAGCGCTAGCCCGGCGCAACGTGTTGGAGGGATAATAGGGTGCTATCGACCCGTCGCACATACGGCCGAGGAGACGATTCGAGCTCGGTCCGGGCTGCCGGTTGCTGTCGTACTGGCGGGGCAGCGGGGGCCATGCAATCCGAACGCCCGTGCCGCGACCGCTGGTCGCTCGTCGGAGGGGTTCGGTGGCCTACACTGCCGGTGGGTCGTGCGACGGGCCGGGGGAGCCGGTCAGCCCGCCGAAGTGACCCCGGCCGCTGACCTGCCGGGCTTCGCCCATGCCGTCCGCGTCGCTCACCCACTGGACGGCCGACCGGCTCCCCCGGCTCCGGGCCGTCGAGGCCCAGTGCGCCGCCTCACTCGCCGCCACCCCGCCCAACCCGCTCCTCGCCGACGAGAACCTCCGCGGCCTCGTCGTCCTGCTGTCGGCCCACGTCCAGGGGTTCTGCCGCGACCTGTACACCGAGGCCGCCGAAGTCGTCGTGTCGAAGGTCCGGCCGAGCCTCCAGGCGCGGGTCAGGAACCAGTTCCTGTCGGCCTTCGCGCTGGACTACGGCAACCCGACCCTGGCCAACATCCGCAAGGGCTTCGGCCGGTTCGGGTTCGCCCTGGACTTCGCCACCGACCCGGCCAACGCCGTCCGGCTGCAACACCTGGCCGAGCTGAACCGGTGGCGGAACCTCATCGCCCACGCCGCCCCGCTCCCGCCGACCGGGTTGCCGGGCCTGGCCGCCGTCCGCGGCTGGCTGGCCTCGTGCGACGGGTTGGCCGCGGCGCTCGACCGGTTGGTGTACAATGAACTCCGCAAGTTACTACGGCGGAAGCCGTGGACGTAGCGGAGGGGGCGGCGATGGACGGGCCCGAGAACAACTACGGGTACAAGCTGCTGCCCGGGTGGGACCCGAACGCCCCGGACATCCTGCCGCTCGGGACGCGGGTAAAGATTCGCCATTTCGGCGGGACGAAGGGGAAGGTCATCGAGTGGCGGGGGCCGCTCGGGGTGGGCGGCAAACAGATCTACCGGATCGGCTACAAGCTGAACGGCCGGCGGCAGTTCATCGAGGTCCCCCGCGACTTCCTGATCGTCCTGCCGCCGAAGGCCCCGAAGCCGGCGGCCGAGGCGTCCGACGCACCGCCCGCTAGCCCCCCTTCGTAGCATCCCGGGCTTCGCCCTTCGGGAGGTTCGGGGTGGCCTTCAGGTGGCGGAGGGTCGCCGCCCGCAGGCCGTCCGCGGCCGGCTCGCCGTAGGGGTTCACGCCCCCCAACCGGGCCTCCACCACCGCCGACAGCATCAGCATCTGCAGGAGCTGCCCGACGACGTGATCGGTCAGGCCGGGCAGGACGATCTCCGCCGCCGGCCGGGCCGCGTCCCACCAGGCCTCGCCGCAGCCCTTCGCCGCCGCGTCCAGCAGGTCCGGCAGCCCCTTGCGGCTGAACTGGTTCAGGTCGTCCTCGTTCCGGTCGGCCATCCCCAGGGCCGCCGGCGGGTGCTTGCCGCCCTTCACCACCAAGTTCGTGACCGCCTTGTCCCGCGGCCCTTCGAGCAATGCCTGACCCCGGCCGGCGAGGTCCCGCGGGAACACGGCCGTCACCGGCGTCGGGCCCCGGCCCTGCTTGCCGAGCGACCCGCCGACCAGTTGCTCATACCACCACCCGGCGGCTTCGAGCCGCCGGGTCCACGCCGCCCACACCCGCACCGGCTTGCCGGCCTCCTCGGTCAGGAGGTGGTTGACGGCCGCGTGCTGGAGCACCGGGTTGCGGTCGAACGGCTCCTCCAGGAACCGCCGGGTCATGGCCGCCGCCCCGAGGAGCAACGCCCGGATGTCGAGGCCGGCCACGGCCGCGGGGAGGAGGCCGGCCGCGGTGAACGCCCCGAACCGCCCGCCCACGTCGTCCGGGACCGGCAGGATGTCGTCCTCGGCGTACCCGTCGGCCCGGCACAGGTCGCGGAGCTTGGCCCGCGGCCCGGCCACCGGGACGACGAGCTGCCGGAGGACGCCGGACTTCGGGCCGTAGAACTTGGCGGACTCGGCCCGGACCGCCCGGAGCGCGGCGGCCGCTTCGAGGGCGTCGCCGCTATCGACCGCGATGACGCCCCACCGCTCCTCGGGCATGTCGGGGTCGATGCAGGTGTTCTCGATCAGCTCCAACAGGTCCTGCAGGGCGTCGTGGTCCAGGGTGTCGCCGGCGAAGGTGAGCCGCGGCTTGCCGAGGCGGAGCTTGGCCGGCAGCTCGTTGTGGTGGGCGTGGGACAGGGCGTCGACGACGGCCCGGCCGCCCATCACCCCTCCGCCCGAGCCGACCACGACGACCCGGTCGACGGTGTCCCGCAGCCGGGCCGCGGCCCGGAGGATGCGGCCGATGTCGCTCGCCTCCTGCTTGCGGCGGTAGCCGTCGAGGAGCTTCTGCGGCAGGTCGAGGAACCCGGGCTGGAGCGGCCGGTCCTTGTCCGGGACGCTGCCCAACTCCCGCTCGGCGATCACCCGGCTGCGGACGGCCGCGGCGGGTTGCTTGAGGGCGTCGAGCCGGTCGGGGCTGAGGAGGTGCCTGGCCCGCAGCTCGGCGGCCGGCGTCCACGGCTCGCCGGGCCGGGCCAGGAGCCGGTCGTACCGGTACTCGATCGTCTCGTCGGGCAGTTGCATCGGCCGGCCCCGGGCTCCCACACAGGCCGGGAGGCCTGTGCCACCAATCCCGGACCAACTGTACGTCATACTTTGGGGCGCGTAAAATCCGCCCCCATGAACACCCACGACCTGATCCGCGAACTCCGCGAACCCGCGGCCACCAAGATCGTCCTGCTGGTGGCCGACGGCCTCGGCGGGCTGCCGCTCGAACCCGGCGGCAAGACCGAACTCGAAACGGCCCGGACGCCGCATCTCGATGCCCTGGTGAGAGATGGCGTTTGCGGGCTGTCCCTCCCCGTGCTGCCGGGGATCACCCCCGGCAGCGGCCCCGGCCACCTCGGGCTGTTCGGGTACGACCCGCTCGAATATCGGATCGGCCGGGGCATCCTCGAAGCCCTGGGCATCAACTTTCCGGTCGGGCCGAAGGACGTGGCCATCCGCGGCAACTTCTGCACCCTGGGGGCCGACGGGAAGATCACCGACCGGCGGGCCGGCCGGCCGACCAACGAGGCCAACAAGGCGGCGGTGGCCAAGCTGCGAACGGTCAAGGTGCCGGGCGTCGAGCTGTTCGTCGAGCCGGTGAAAGAGCACCGGTTCGTGCTGGTGATTCGCGGCGACGGGCTGGGCGACGCGGTCAACGACACCGACCCCCAGCAGGTCGGGCTGGAGCCGCTGCCGGCCGGGGCGGTGGCCCCGAAGGTGGTGGCCGCCACCCCGGCCGAGCCGGACCCCGGCGCGTTCCGGACGGCGACGGCGGTGAACGAATTCGTCAAGCAAGCCCGGGAAGTGTTGCGGGACCAGGGGCCGATCAACGGCGTGACGCTCCGCGGCTTCGCCAAGTACCCGAAGATCGAGACGTTCCGCGACGTGTACGGGCTGAAGGCGGCGGCCATCGCCGTCTACCCGATGTACAAGGGCCTGGCCCGGCTGGTCGGGATGGACATCCTCGACCCCGGCTCGACCCTGCAAGGCCAGGTGGACACCCTCAAGACGGTCTGGAAGGACTACGACTTCTTCTTCCTGCACTACAAGTACACCGACAGCACCGGCGAGGACGGGAACTTCCCGGCCAAGGTGGAGATGACCGAGGCGTTCGACGCCGTCATCCCGCAGGTCCGGGCCTTGAACCCGGACGTGCTGATCGTCACCGGCGACCACTCGACCCCGAGCAAGATGCGGTCGCACTCGTGGCACCCGGTGCCGACGGTGCTGGCCGCGGCCACCTGCCGGCCGGACCGGGTGGCCGAGTTCGGCGAGGAGGCGTGCCTGCGGGGCGGGCTCGGGCAGTTCGAGGCCAAGCACCTGATGCTCCTGGCGATGGCCCACGCCGGCCGGCTCGGCAAGTACGGGGCCTGACGCCCGGGGGGTGCCCGGCCGGCCGGGCTGCCCGGCCGGTCACTACTGCTCGACGTACTCCGCGAACAGGACCCGGACCTTCCGCTTCTCGGCCGGGAACCGCAGCCCGGTTTGGTCGCCGACGTTCCGCAGGACCGCGGCCGGGTCGTGGTCCTCGGCCCACATCCGCTCCCGGGTCGGCCCGTCGGCGTCCGGGGCCGGGAGCCGGACGTTCTCCCGCCAGCTCAGCCGGGCCTTCGGGTCGAGGCCGGCCCCGGCCACCACCCGCATCCCGGTGAATCGGCTCAGGTCGCGGAGGAACTCGGCCACCGTCCCGGTCCGGACCGCCCGCCCCCGCTTCGGGTCGGCCGGCTCCGCCCCGTACACCTCGACCCGGTCCTTGGGCCGGCCCGCCAGCGGTTCGACCTTCAGCGGGCCGACGGCCACCGCCACCTCCCGCTCGGCCTCCCGGACCCCGACCTTGACCGGCAGCTTCAGCTCGGTTCGGAGGATTTCGCCCAGCCGGGCGGCCACCTTCGCCGGGTCGGCCCCGTGCCGGACGACGAAGTCGCCGTCCACCCCGACCGCCCGCAGCAACTCCTCGTCCCCCTCGATTTCGTTCGGCAGGAGGTCGGGGACCAGCCGGGTGAGGAGTTCTTGGAGGGCGACGGCCGCCGGCTTCCCGGGCCGCCCGCAGACCGACGCCTCCCCGTACAGCCGCCCGTCCGCCCAGCGGAACAGGGCGTGCCAGTGGTCGAGTCGATCGCCCGGACCCACCGGGATCCCGCCGAGGAGTTCGGCCTTGAGGTACTCGGCCCGGGCCGCCGGGTACGGCGGTGGCACCCGCTTGAGGACCTCGCCGTCCTTCAGGGCGTAGGCCCGGTCGAAGTCCTTCCGCCACGCCGGCTCGGGCGGCTTGGCCACGGCCGGGGCGGGCTTGGCGGCCGGGCCGTCCGGCCCGGCGACGGCCGGTCGGCCGGCCG
>JAIEQN010000407.1 GCA_019747685.1 Gemmataceae bacterium | reverse complement strand
TTGGGGGTGGGGGGGGGGTCCCCCCCGTGATTCGTGGGGGGATGAGGGGGGCCCCCGCCCCCCGCTCGCCGAGGCGAGAGCCATCACCACGAAGCTCGTCAGCGGGGTGGCTTCGAGGTAGCCGCCGGTGGTCGGCTGGGTGCGGCGGAGCACCCGCAGGCTTCGGCCGCGGGCCAGCCGCCGCACCACGTTCCGCAGCGGGTTCCACGACCGCCGGTGGTGGTGGACGCACTGGCCGATGGCGATCAGGGCCGGCAGGGCGTAGCTGACCACCGGCAGCCGGGCGAACCGGTACCACGACTGCGGCAGGCAGGCCAGCTCGAACGGCAGCCGCGGCACCTCCCGCCACGGCACCAGCCCGGCTAGTGCCGCCGCCATCAGGATCGGCACCGAGAACGTCCGGTCCGTGCCGTACCGTCGGCGGATCGCCTCCGCCCGCTCGGCCGGCGTCGCCCCGACGTGCGTCGTGATGTACGCCTCAACCTTCTCGGTCGCCGCGGGGTAATCCTTCTCGGCCCCGGTCAGGGCCAGGGCCGCCCGGCACAGCATCGTCGTGGAGATGTTCGAGAACGACTTGGTCGTGTCGCCCCAGCCGCCGTCGGCGTTCTGATGGCGGGCCAGCCAGCGGACCCCGCCGGCGATCAACTCGCGGTGTTTGTCGGGATCAACGAGGTGTAGGGCCATGACCGCCGTGGCGGTCGAGAGGGCCGACGTGGACAGCTCGCCGACCCAATGCCCGGCCGGGACCCGCTCGGCCAACAGGGCGTCCCGGGCGGTAACGTAAGCGGCCCGCAACCGAGTGGGATCGAGCATGATTTCACCGCAGAGGACGCAAAGCACGCAGAGAAAAAGGCATGAGACCCGAAACCCTGGCTGGCTGGCCGCGGTCTTTTCTCTCTGCGTACTCCGCGTTCTCTGCGGTGAAAGTCTTCTCCCTCACAGCCCTAGGGCGTCGAGGTCGTCCACCAGCTTGTCCAGCTCGTCCTTCGGGCCGGCCGGCTTGCCGGCCTGCCGCTTGGGCAGCCCGACCGCCGCCCCGACCGCCTCACGGCCGTCGTTGACCAGCTCCCGGTCCCGCTCCTGCACGGCCATCGCCAGGGCGTCGGCCACGTCCCCGCCGAACAGCTTGCTGAGGTCGATCTTCAGCCCGCCGACGGCCCCGGTGTCGGCCCCGGCGATGGCCGCCGACTTGTACTCCGGGAAGATGATGGCCTGCTGCGGGCAGACCCGGCTGCACGCCGGGCACCCCTTCTTGCACTGGTCCTGGTTCTCGACCAGGATGCGCTCGAGCGAGTCGACGCCGTAGACCCCGAACAGGCAGAAGTCGAGGCATTCGAGGCAGTTCGTACACCGGCCGTAGTCGATCACCGGGTACCACCGCCGGCCGGCCGGGGCCAACAGGGCGGCCGCGTCGAACCCCGGGGTGGGTTCCGGGGACATGAACCCCAGCCCGAGTTGCACCACGGCCGGGCTGTTCGCGGCCCTCTCCCGGGCCTTCGCGTCGCGCCGGTCGCGGCACTCGGCCGCGATCCGCCGGACCTCGCCCACATACGGCTCGGCCTTGTTGAAGTCCCGCAGGTCGAGGCAGTAGACGTGCCGGTCCGGGATCGCCCCCGCGGGGCCGATGGCCGGCGGCCGGTCCTCGGTCGGGGTGTCGTCGGCGTCCTCCTCGTCGGCCGGCGGCTTCAGCTTGGTCTCGCCGGCGTGGCCCTGGATGCCGTCCCGGTCGAGCAGCCAGAACGCGGCCCGCGGGTAGAGCCAGCTCAACACCACCAGGTCGCCACGGACCGATTCGAGGAAGAGTCGGCCGGTGTGGTCCGGGCCGAGGTCGTACAGGTTCGGGACGACCGAGACTTCCAGCCCGGGTTCGAGCAACAGGGCGGCGACCAGGCTTTCTTCGAGCGCCCGCTTGGCCGGGTGCTTCCCCGGGGCCTGCGACAGCACGACGGTCAGGCGGCTCATGGCGGCTCCGCGGCGGTGTTACCGGAGAGGGTACGGCCGGCGGGGGAAATGTCCCTACTCGTCGGTGATGGCGTTGAGCTGGCCCTTGAGCATCCGCTGGGTGGCTTCCCACCCGGCTTCGAGGTGGGCGTAATACCCGACGACATCCAGCAGCCCGGCCGCGTCCGCGGCCAACTCGAACAGCCAGCCCTTGCCGTAGTTGTCGGCATTGATGGCCGACGGGTCGACCAGCAGCTCCGGGTTGAACCGGACCACCCGCCCGGCCAGCGGGGCGTACAACCCGGACGTCGCCTTCTGGGTCTCGATGTACCCGATCTCCTGCTTGGCGGTGACGAGGCCGGGGTCGATCCGCCATTCGAGGAAGTACACGTCCTGCATCAGCCGGACTGCGTAGGCGGTGAACCCGAACGTGTGGACGCCGTCGGCCCCCGGCCGGCACCACATGTGGTTCTTGCAGTAGAGCAGGTCGCCCGGCAGCGGGGCCGGGTGCTTGCCCATCAGGAACGTCAGATCGGGGGACAAGATTTCACCGCAGAGAACGCGGAGGCCGCTGAGGAGAGACAAAGCGAGAGTTAGGACGGAAAATCACGAACGAGTCGCTTGATCCCGTCAACGAGGCGGGTGACGTTGAAGTTCATGAGCAGCCCGAGGTGGAGGCCGGTCAGCTTCAGGTAGGAGAGGACCTGGGCCTCGTGGACCCGTTCCAGCCGCTCGACCGCCTTCAACTCGACGATGACCAAGCCGCTGACCCGGAGGTCGAGCCGAAACCCGGCATCGACCTTGACGCCGCGGTACACGACCGGCAGCTCCTTCTGCCGCTCGACCTCGAACCCGCGGTCGAGGAGTTCGTACTCCAGACACGCCTCGTAGGCCGACTCCAATAGTCCCGGACCCAACTCGCGGTGGACGGCGATGGCCGCCCCGATGATCGCCTCGGAGAGCTGATTTAACTTCTCTCCCATGTCTTCCCTCCGCGGCCCCTGCGATCTCCGCGGTGCATCCTCCTATGTATAGCGGCCGCCGATGTACCGCGGGTCGAAGAACGCCGGCAGGTGGCGGTCGATCTGCATCAACCCGTCCGGGGTGCAGTCGATCGACTCGCCGTTCACGGTCAGCCAGCCGTCGGCCCGGAGCCGGTCGAACGCCGGGCGGAACTCGTCCCGGATGTCGACGCCGTGCTTGTTCCGGAAGTAGTCCACGTCGACGTGGCCGGTCTTCAGGAGCAGCACCAGCTCGCGGACGAGGCGGTCCCGGGGCGTGGTCGGGAACGCCCGGCCGAGCGGCAGCTCGCCGGCGTTCAGCTTCTCGACGTAGGCCTCCCAGGTGTCGACGTTCTGCAGATGCACGCCGTCGACGTGGCCGAACGAGGCCACCCCGGTGCCGAACATGTCGGCCCCCCGCCACAGGGCCTCGCGGTAGACGAACCGGGTGGCCGCCGGGTCCTTCACCACGGTCGTCGCGCTGGAGATGGCGTACCCGGCCTTCTCGAACTCGTCGAAGGCGTACCGCACCCACGCCCGCTTGGTCGGCCAGTCGGCCACCGCCAGGGCCGGCTCGTCGTTGCCGATGACCTTCAGCTCCTTCGAGAACACCGTGTTGTACGGCAGCTCCATCTGGTAGACGGTGACGCAGTCCGGCCCGAGCTCGATCGTCCTGGCCACGCACCGCCGCCAGTTGTCCCAGTCCTCGCCGACCATCCCGGCGATCAGGTCGAGGTTGATCTGCGGGAACCCGAGTTCCCTGGCCCAGCCGAACGCCCGGTAGATTTCGTCTTCCAGGTGCGCCCGGCCGTTGTACTGGAGGATTTCCGGCTTGAAGTTCTCGACCCCCAGGCTTAGCCGGGTGACGCCCTGCCGGCGGAGGGTTTCGAGCTTGTGCTTCTGCAGCGTGCCCGGCTCGCACTCGAAGGTGACTTCACGGGCCTGGTCCCACGGCATGACCTGTCGGAGCCGGGTCATCAGCCCGTCGAGCTGTGCGGCCGACAGGTACGACGGGGTGCCGCCGCCGAAGTAGACGTAGTCGAGCGGCCGGCCGCCGACGCAGGCGGTCTTGCTCAGCAGCTCGACCTCCTTGACCAGAACGTCCAGGTAGGTCTCGATGTCCCGGGCGTTCTTGTCGGTGTAGACCCGGAAGTAACAGAACTTGCACCGCTTGCGGCAGAACGGGATGTGCAGGTACAGCCCGAGCGGGACGCCGGGCTTCGGCGGGCTGTTCAACGCCGCCCCGGCGTCCGGAAGGTGACTCGGCTTCCAAAACGAGAACGGCGGGTAGTTGGCGATGAAGTAGTTGCCGAGACCCGTTTTCTCTTGCTCAACTCCAGTCATCGCAACACCTTCGGGATTCTCGGCAACTTAGCTTGGCACGGATTCGGCACTGAATTATACTTGGCCGGCCCGTTGGGCAACTATTTTAGGCCCTAAAGAGGACGACCCGTGGCACGACGATCCGAACCGTGGTTCCGAGAGGAGAGGGGCCAGTGGTATGTCTGGCACGAGGGCAAGCAAGTTCGCCTCGGACCAGACGAAGACCCAGCGTTCGACGCTTGGCACGACCTGATGGCCCTCTCCCGGGTGACTACCGCCGGCGACAAGAACCCTTTCTCGGCGGTGGCCGAACGCTTCCTGGACTGGATCAGCCGGAACAAGACCCAGAAGACCTACAAGACCTACCGGCCGCACCTGCAAGCCTTCATCGACGTTCACGGCGGTGTCGAACTCCGGGACCTGAAGGCCGTCCACGTTGACGACCTGATGAAGCGGCACCCCGGCTGGGGCAAGAGCACCCAGCGGGGCGTCATGGTCTGCATCCTGACCTGCCTGAACTGGGCCGTCCGGCAAGGGATCGCCAGCAAGAACCCGCTGGCCGACAAGCTGGACATCCCGCCCATCATCAGCCGGGGCCGGGACAGCGTGATCCCGACCGCCGACTACGAGGCGATGGTCGCCCACGCCAACGGGCCGCTGCGGGACTTCCTGATCGCCTGCCGGAATAGCGGCACCCGGCCCCACATGGTCGCCGCCGTGACCGCCAAGCACTTCCACGAGGTCCCGTTCCCGTCCTGGGTGTTCGGCGACCACAAGACGAAGGACAGCGGGGACCCACTGGTCGTCGTCCTGAACCCGACGCTGGTCGCCCTCACGAAGAAGCTGGCGGCCGAGCGGCCGGACGGCCCGCTGTTCTTGAACAACAAGGGCAACCCGTGGACGGACACGGCCATCGGCAAGGCGATGGCCGCTTTACGGCAAAAACTCAAGGCGGCGGGGGTGAAGCTGTCCGGCACGGGGATTATGTACGGCTTCCGCCACACCTACGCCACGGAGTTGCTGATGAAGGGCGTACCGGAGGCCCACGTCGCCGGCCTCCTGGGGCACAAGTCCACGGCCATGCTCTCGAAGCACTACAGCCACCTGTCGGCGAAGATCGGCAGCTTCATGGGCCATCTGAAACACCTGGGGGCCGTGGCGGGCGAGGCCCCGGCCGCAGATGGCGATATCCAATCGCCGGCTCTACCGGCCGGCCCGGGCGTGACCGAGCCGCCGGCGGACCGGGTCGAAGGTTCGGCAGCCTGATGTGGAGTGCCGGCACTGGCCCCTGTGGCTTCGGCGGCGGGGGCTGGTTACGATTTCGGTCGATGTAGCTGGTCACGCTGTCGGCGAAGATGCGGATGCTCCGGCCGACCCGGAACCCGAGCAGGTCGCCCTCCTCGAACAAATCGTAAACCTGTCTACGAGAGCAACGAAGCTGTGACGCCACTTCCTGTGGCAGTAGGGGTTGTCGGTCCATCGAACACGATCCGCATCACGGTGCTGCTCCTGCCTACAGAGCATGTTTGGCGGCCGACGAAAGCCGTCGTTCGTGGCCCCATCGGAGACCACGTCGTCTCGGTCCTTGGCTCGTCGAGCGGTCGCCAAGTCTACCCAGATGTGCCTGAACTCTCAACTGCACAGGTCGCCCGCCCCCAGGTGACTCCATTTAGGGCGAAAAGGTTCCGCCCGGAAGCGGCACCTGGCGGTCGAGGGCCCCGGCCACTCCCGGACCGCCCGGCCGACCTCACCCGGAATGGTCCGGGGCCTGATGGACCGGGGACCACGGCCGGAAGGTTTGGACTTACCCGCCTGGCTTCTTCCTGGTGGGCTTCCGGGCCTCGTCGTCCTTCCGCCGGCCGGCTTCGAGTGCTTCCCCGAGCCGCTTGGACGCCGCATCGGCGTATACAGCGATGATGCCGAGCAGGTCCGGCGAGGCCAGCAGGTCGATCTCGAACGGGGTCTCCCGGTCCTCGAACGGGGCCTTGACCAGCTTCAGCGAGATGTCGAGGTGGTCGTCATCGATGTAGCACCCGAGTACCCGGTACTCCAAGGCCGAGAGTACCTGGGCCGGCTCTTCTTGGGCCGTCACCTTCTTCGCCATCGTCGCCCTCTCGTTCGGGGTATGTGTTGCCGACTCCCTCACGCCGTCGGCAGCGGGCACGTCTGACTCCGCTGAGGAGCGGGTCGCACGCAGTAGTGGAACCGATCTACTCCCGGACCACCCGGGCCGAGGTGATGGTGACGGTCTCGACCGGGCGGTCGTCGTCGGTCGTCCGGGGCTTCAGCCGGGCGATCTTCTCCAGCACGTCCATCCCCTCGACCACCCGGCCGACGACGAACCGGGTCGGCTCGGAGGGCTGGTGGACGAAGGTGTTGTCCTTCAGGCTGACCATGAACCCCTGTGTCCAGGTCGCCCCGCCGCCGGCTGGGTGTTCCGAGATCGCCAGCGTCCCCCGCAGGTGCGGGAACCCGGTCGGCGGGTCGAGCCGAGGCACGGCCTTGGCCCGCCGCCGCTGGCCCCGGGGGTCGTCCGTCCCGCCCCGGACCATCCAGTCCGGCTTGGCCGTCCCGAACGCCGTCCCGACGTAGGCCCCCTCCCTGACGGCGGCGAGGTAGTTCCCGACGGCGATCGGGGCGTGCTGGCGGAACAACTCGACGCTGAACTCGCCGTACTTCGTCCCGAACTTGACCATCGGGTTTTGGTCGCCCTCCGGATGGGGGAGCGGCTTGACGAACAGGTTGGAGAGGGACGCCGCCCCGCCGCCGGAGGTCCGGTTCGCAACAGCCAGCCCGCCCGACACCGGCAGGTATGGGAAATCTCCGGCGGCCGTCTCCTTGCCGTCTACCATCACCCTCACCTGGGTGCCGGCCACCGTGACCGAAACCCGCACCGCTGCCCCGGCACGGAAGGGGGCGTCGGCCTCGACGCCGGCCGGCAGCCCGCCGACCCGGTGCGGCTTCCAAAGGCCGGTGTACAGGCCGCCGGTCCGCCCGCCCCCGACGGGCACTTGGAGTCCGCCGTTGGCCCGGACGACCACCCGCAAGTCGGCGTCGGCCGGGGTTTCCAGTGCGGCGTCGAACTCCAGGAGGTAATCCGTCGGCATGGTGGGGAGGAGGACGGACCGAAAGTTGGTGCGGGGGTCGCCGGTCCCCGGGACCGGCCGCAGCCCGTCGGCCGCTACCGTCCAGGTCTTCGGGTCGGCCTCCCACTTCCCGAGTCGGTCAGCCGCCAGCAGGTCGGTGAAGCCCGCTGGGATGGGCCGCCGCTCGATCGGCCGGAGAGGGGTATCTGTTCTGGCCGGGGGGACGGGCGGGACTTCGGCCCGGGGCAGTTCCGCCTGATCGCCCGCCGGGGCAGGGGCGGACGGCTGCGGGGTGGCCGGCGGTGGCCCCGAGGCGGGGGTGGTCGGGCGACCGGATGCCGCCTCGGCTTCCCGGCTAACCGTTTCGGCGGACGACCGGGTCGCCGACCGGGACGGCCCGAACGCCACCGTCAGGGTGGCGAGAACAAGGGCGGCGACGACCCCGCCGATCACGAGCGGCAGCCGGCTCGTCTTGGCCGACCGCTTCGCCGGCCTTGGCTTCCGCCGGGTCGGCTCGGCCTCGGCCCGGACCCGCCCGACGGTCCCCCGGTCGCCGTCCGCTACGGCGTCGGGAGCATCCAGCCCGGCCAAGACCTCCCCGAAGTCTTGGGGCCGGGTCTTCGGGTCGTCGTCCAGGCACTGCCCGAGCAACTCGGCCAGCCGCCCGGGGACGCTCTGCCAGTGCCTGAGCACCGGCTGCGGGGTCCCGAACAGAGCGTAGCAGGTCGTCCTCGCCCACCCGTACACGTCCGAGTACCGGCCGACCGGGTCGGCCCGCCGCCCCATCTGCTCCGGCGGGGCGTAGTCGAGGGTGCCGGCGATGCTCCCGCCGAGCAAGGTTTCACCCCGCCGGGGGGTGTCGGCCCCGGCCCGCTTGACCATCGTCCGGTACACGCTGTCGTAGGTCAGCCCCCGCCCGCCCCCGGCGGATCGGTCGGCCGCCGGGCGGACGGCCAGCCCGAAGTCGATCACCCGCACCTGCCACCCGCCCGGCCCCCTCCGGGCCAAGACGTTGGCCGGCTTCACGTCCCGGTGCAGGACCCCGCCCCGGTGGGCGGCCCGCAGCCCCTCGGCGATCTGACGGGCGACGGCCACCGCCTCCCCGGCCGGGATCGGTCCGCCCTCCCGCACGACTTCGTCCAGGGTCGTCCCGGGGAAGTAGTCCATCACCAGGTACGGGCGGCCCTTGGCCCGGGGGTCCGCCCACCCGCAGTCCGTCACCCGGATGACGGCCGGGTGGTCGAGCCGCCGCAGGGCCTGGGCCTCGGCGAACGCCGCCGGGGCGTCCCCCCCGAGGTCGTCCAGCCGGAGGGCCTTGACCACCACCTCGGCCTCCATCTCCCGGTGCCGGCAGAGGAACACCACCCCGAACCCGCCGGCCCCGAGGACCCGCTGAGGCTGGTACTTGCCGACCGGGAACGGGGCGAACCGCCGGGGGTCGAGCTTGACCGCCGCCACGAACTCGGCGAACGCCCCGGCCCAGTCCTTCCGCTCCAGGGCCGCCTGGTAGGCGTTGTGGTGGCACTCGGCCTTGGCGGTCGGGTCGTCGGACAGGTCGGCGGCCCGGCGGAAGTCCGCCTGGGCCGCCCCAAAGTCGCCGGCCACCACCCCCAGCTTGCCGACGGCGTCGAGCAGGGCCGGGACCCGCCGGCGGTCGCCCTCCGGGAGTGCTCGGTAGCGGGCCACCAGCTTCTTCACGGCCGCCCGCTCGGCCTCGTCCCGGACCGACAGGCTGTCCCCCGGGCGGACCTCCCGCCGGGCGAGGTGGTGCCGGTCCAACAACTGCCGGACGGCATCCCCGATCTCCCGCAACTGCCCCGTTTGTCCGGCCATCAGGTCGGCCACGTCCCGCACCCCGGCCTCCACCCGGGCCACCCCCGCCCGCACGTCCCCGAGGAGTTCGGCCAGCCGGCCGGCGTGGTCGGCCGCCGCCCGCTCCAGCCGGTCGAACCCGGCGGTCTGGTCCCGGCCGAGCCGGTCCAGCCCGGCCACGGTCAGCCCCCGGGCCAGGGCCGGGTCGTCCTCCACCCGGCGGCGGAAGTAGTACCGGACGGCCACAGCCAGCAGCGGCAGCCCGCCCCCGGCCGGGCGGGCGGCGACGAGCTTGGCCAGCCGGGGGTGTGTCGGGGCCA
>JAIEQN010000275.1 GCA_019747685.1 Gemmataceae bacterium | reverse complement strand
GCCGACCCGGGGGCCGCCCCGGACGACCGGCTGCCGGCCGTCGCCGCCGAGGTCTGCGGCCCGGGGGTCGAGGCCGCCGACTTCCACCTGCTCGACCGCCCGGTCAGCCTGGTCGGCCGCCACCCCGGGTGCCACCTGCGGCTGCTGGACGACGCCGCCGCGTACTTCCACACCGCCCTGGTGAACACCCCGGACGGGGTCTGGGCGGTCGACCTGTTGACCCGCCGGGGGACCCTGGTGAACGGCCGGCCGACCCGGCTGGCCCCGCTCCGGGAGGGCGACCTGCTGGAGTACGGGCGGGCCGCGGTGGTCCTGCGGGACGGGCTGCCGGTCGCCCGCCCGCTGGCCGTCGCCCGGCCGGCCGAAGACGAGGCCGCCCTCCAGCAGCGGGTGGCCGAGACGGTGCTGGTCGCCGTCGCCCCGGTCCGGGCGATGGTCGAGCAGTTCCAGCAGGTGTTCGCCACCATGACCGAGGTGGTCGGGCGGATGCAGCGGGAGCAGACCGGGGTGATGTGCGAGCAGATGCGGCTGTTGCAGGAGATGACCAAGGAGCTGCAGGAGATGCGGACCGAGAAGGCGGTCGGGGGCCGCAAGCCGGCCGACCCGCCCGCCCCGCCGGCCGGGGCCAGGCTGCCGACCCCGAGGATGGCCAACCCGGCCGACGGCCAGGCCCTCAAGGACGCCCACCAGTGGTTCCTGGACCGGCTGGCCCAGATGGGCCCGCCGGCCCGCCGGGACTGACCGCCGGCGGCCGCCGGTCGGTCCCGCCAACGACGCGGCCCGCGCGGCGAGTGCCGCGCGGGCCGTCCGGTGCCCCGGGTTCGTCGGTTAGATCACGATCTCGAGGGCGTCGAGGAAGGCCTCGAAGCCCTGGGCCGAGTCGACCCCGCCCCCGCCCATGACGGTATCGGTCCCGGACCCGCCGGTCAAGGAGTCGTCCCCGTTCCCGCCCTCGACGCGGTCGTTCCCGGCCCCGCCGTCGATGGTGTCGTTCCCGTCCCCGCCGTAGAGCGAGTCGTTCCCGGACCCGCCGTCCAGGATGTCGTCGCCGGCCTCCCCGTAGATCTTGTCGTTCCCGTCCCCGCCGACCATCGTGTCGCCGCCGGACCCGCCGTACAGGGTGTCGTTCCCGCCCTGGCCGATGATGTCGTCGTTCCCGAGCCCGCCGTTGGCGTAGTCGTTCCCGTCCCCGACCCCGGCGGTGCCGTAGGGGTCGTCCCCGTCCAGGGTGTCGTTCCCGTCCTCGCCGTACAGCCGGTCGTCGTCGTTCCCGCCGCGGAGGGTGTCGTTCCCGTCGCCGCCGTACACGGTGTCGTTCCCGCCCCCGGCGAAGACGGTGTCCCGCCCGACCCCGCCGTACACGATGTCGTTCCCGCTCCCGGCGGTCACGGTGTCGTCGCCGCCCTGGCCGGAGACCCAGTCGTTGCCGCCCCGGCCGTAGATCTGGTCGTCGCCGTCGCCGCCGACGATGGTGGCGTCCCCGTCCATCCCGTCCAGGTAGTCCCGGCCCTCCCCGCCCCAGAGCTTGTCCGTCCCGGACCCGCCGTACCCGCGGTCCGTCTCGGTCGGGTCGGTCGAGTTGTTGTACCCGGTGTGGATGTTGTCGTCGCCGTCGCCGCCGTAGATCTCGTCCATCCCGTCGCTGCCGTACAGGACGTCGTCCCCGGAGTCGGGCAGGTTGTCGGCCTGCGAGAGGTTGTTCGGCGGCTCGCCCGGGCCGCCCGAGTAGTTCGGGTCGCCGGTGATGTCGATCCCGAACTGGTAGGTCTTGCCGCTCGCCATGCTCAGGCCGCCGCCGTAGATCAGGTCGTCGCCGAGGCCGCCGTTGACCAGGTCGTTCCCGACGCCGCCGACGATCAGGTCCCGGTTCGGGCTGCCCCCCAGGTAGTCGTCCCCGCCCAGGGCGTCGCTCCGGCCCGCGGAGGTGGGCCGGCCGTCGCCGTAGATCTCCAGGTTGAACGCGGCGTCGCTGAGGTTGCGGGCGTCGACCTTGTCCGCCCCGATGCTCCCGTCGACCACGATCGTGTCGCCGGCGACGGCGTCGACCGACCCGGTCCCGTTGGGCGCGTCCGAGGTCATCTTGGTGGCCAGGGACGTGTTGTACGAGGTGGCGGTGCTGAAGTAGACCGACCCGCCGTTGCTGAACACGTAGACCGTGTCCCCGGGGGTGACCACATAGGTGGCGAGGTCGAGGACGGCGACCGCCGGCACGGCGCGCTGGCAGAGCGGGTCGGCCGTCAGCCGGGCCCGCAGGGACTTGGACGGGGCCTGCCCGAAGGCCGCCTTCCACCACTGAGCGAAGGAGTTCATGGCTGCTCCCGAGGCGGGCGGGGGGCGAACCCCGCCGGGACGATGAAACCGGCCGCCGTACACCACGGCGACCACAGGAAGTCACCCCCGACAAGGGAGGAGGGGGTGATTCGTGTTCCCGAAAAAAATCTCGCAAAATTCCGCGCACCGGGCGGAACGTGTTCTAGGATTCGCCACCCGGCCCGCGACGCACCCCACACACGCGGGTTCTGCGGCGGGCCGAACCGATCCTTCCCAACAAGCCGCCGGGCCCCGGTTCAACCGGGTCGGGCCGTACCCCGGCCGGGGTCGGACCGCCGCGGGCGGCCCAACCTCATCGGTTCGGGGCAACAAGCCACCACGCGGTCCCGGAGGCGGGACACGCCCTGAAACACCCAGTGTCTTCCGCCCCGGTTCGGACGAGCCGGGGTCGGTCGTATGGCTTCCGCCTGCCCGCCGGGCCGGTCTTCGACTCGAAGACGGCCGCGCGGCGGGGCCTTCACCCGCCGGATCGCGGGAACAGTAGCCGGGTCGTCAACTCCTTCGACAGCCGCCGCTGTTGTATCGCATAGCGTCGCTATTACGCCGACGCTTCCCGTCCGGAAAAAGTTCCGGACGCGGACCCGAATGTTGGCGGAAGTTCGTCCGAGGGGTTGGCTCGGGCGTGAGCCGCAAGGGAGGGTTGGGGCTCGGTGGTGTCGTCTCGGTAGGCTCTCGTGGGCGTTGGGCGAACCGGCGTCGGCAGCGAGGTGCGCCGGTCCAATATTGCCGAATCTTACTCGGCCGTGTGGCGGCCGGTCAAGACAAACCCCCCCAAATTCGTCCGGCCCAGAAAAATTTTCCTACTCGGTCCAGATCGATCCGTCCAAATTCGGTACGCAACGGACCGTGGGGCCGTCACCCGAACGCCGTCGGTCGGTCACCGCTTCTGGCCCTGGCCGCTGCTGACCGGCCGTAGCCCGGTCGGCATCCGGCTGCCCCCGAGTCCGCCCCCACCGCCGAGGCTGCCCCCGCCCCCACCGCCGGAGCCGGTGAACGGCCCGCCCCGGCCGCCGCTGTTGAGGAAGTACCCGCCGGTGTTCAGGAACACCGACGGGTGGCCGGTGTACGGCAGGTTGTACTCGCCCCCGGCCAGCCCGGACTGGACCCCGGCGATCGCCTGCCGGTTGACCTGGACCTGGCTTTCTAGCCCGTAGAGGGCCCGCCGGGCCTCGACCTGGGGCCGGACGATCCCGAAGTAGTTTAGCCCGGGGCTGAACCCGTCGTCCCGCATCAGGTTCAGGTACGGGCTGAAGGCCGGCGGGCGAATCGCCCCGATCCCGCCCGGGATCGGGGGCTGGGCCGCGGCCGCCCCGGCGGCGGCGAGGACGGCGGCAGCGGCACAGGCCAGCCGGACGGTCGGACCGGTCATCGACCACCTCACGCGAAGGGGACCGGGCGGGGGGCCCGGTCCAGTTTAACAGGCCGCCGCCGGCGACGCTAGAACCCACCCAGCCCGCCGAGCCCCAACCCGGTCGCGCCCCTGTTGCGGCGGATGCCCCCGCTGACGAAGGCGATGTTCCGGTACAGCGAGGTGCCCAGGAGGGTGATCCCGAACACCCGCTCGGCCGGGGCGAACAGCCGGGCCAGCCGGGCGTCGATGCCCTGCGCCGGGTTGGCCCCGACGAACAGCCGGTCCCCGGGCATGAGCTGGTAGTTGGTGGCCGTGTCCCCGCACTCGGTCACCGCCCGCCAGTCGACCGGCAGGATGCTGGGCCCCTGGCCGGCCGGGGCCGGGCGGGACACCCACACCCGGTTGTGGTCGGACGCGGCCGTCATCCCGTTCACCTGGGCGATCACATCGAGCACCGTGTCGTTCCCGGTCACCGGCAGCCGGTACACCGTCTGCCCGGCCCCGAGCCCGTCGAAGATGACGTAGATCAGCTTGCTGTTGTAGTTCTGCACGTCGACCGCCACGATCGGGTCCTGGAGGTACTCGGCCAGCTTGGCCTCGACCGCCCGGCGGACCTCGGGCAGGGTCAGCCCGGCCACCCGGACGCTCCCGTAGGTGGACAGCGAGATGGTCCCGTCCGGGCGGACCAGGTGTGGGCCGCCGATCCGCTGGGACGCCTGGGACTGGACCAGGCTGACCGTCACCTGGGCCGGCTTGAGCGGGTCCTTCCGCTCGGTCGCCTTCGTCACCTGCTGGGCGATCGCCTCCCGGATCTGGGCGACCGTCAGCCCGGCCACCTGGACCGGCCCGCCGTACTCGAACCCCAGGTCGATCGTCCCGTCGGCGTCCACCGCCAGGTTCCCGCTCCGCGCCTCCTCGTTCGGGAGCGGGGCCGGGAGCTGGACGAACAGCACGTCCAGCGGCTGGACCACGTACGGCGGCTTGGGGGTCGCCCGGATGGCGTCGACCGTCAGGATGTCCGGCGGCTCCACCCGGTAGTCCGGCAAGAGCACCTTGGCCAGCTCCCGGGGCACGTCGGCCGGCTGGATGTCCTGCCCCCGGCCGCCGAGGACGGAGTGGCACCCGGCCCCGGCCGCCAGGGCGCAGGCCAGGGCCGCCGCGGCCGCGGCCCGGGTCGGGTAGTACGACAGGGTCATGGACGGCTCCTGAGGGCCCGGGCCGCGGGCCGCGGCCGGTCGGTGATAGGATCGGCAACCCCGGAGCGGCGGGTTTAACCGGGATAACGGGAATGACCGGCAAGACCGGCCCCGGGTGGGGCGGGGTGGATGGGCGGCGTGGGAAAGACCGCGGCCGTGGGGCCGGCGTGACGGAGCGGCCCGGGCCTACTTGAACAGCCCGGTCAGCCGGGCGAACTCCGGCCGCTCCAGCGGGTGCAGTTCGGCCTCGGACAGCCCGAGCTGGACCGCCTGCCGCCAGGCGGAGACCGCCTCCGGCCGCCGGCCGGCGGCCAGCTCGGCCTGGGCGAGGTGGAAGTAGGCCGAGGCCGACGGGGCCTCGGCGGCCACCCCCTTGAGCCGGGCCACCGCCTCCTCCGGCTTGCCCATCTGGAGCAGGATCATGGCCTCGGTGTCGACCACGTCCGGGTGCGACCCGGCCCACCGGCGGGCCCGGCCGACCAGCTTCAGGGCCTCCTCGTGCTGCTTGTCGTTGACCGACCGCAGGTAGGCCAGGTTGTTCAGGGCGATCACGTCCCGGTCGTTGGCGGCGATCGCCCGCTGGTACAGCTCGGCCGCCGCCGGGTAGTCCCCCTGGAGGTTGCGGACCGACGCCTGGAGCTGGTTGAGGGCCGCCCGGGTCGGCCCGTCGGCCGTCTTCGTCGCCTCCTCCAGCCACCCGACCACCCGCCCCAGCTCGGCCGCCGGCGGGCTCTTGGCCGCGTACAGGACGCCGACCGCCACCGGCCCCCAGATGGTGGCCGGGACCTTCGCCCGGGCCTCCTCCACCTGGGCCAGGGCCTCCCCCACCCGGCCCCGCCGGCCGAGGAACGCGGCCAGCGGCAGGGTGGCCGCCGGCTGGGCCGCCTTGGCCTGATCGGCCGCCCGCCGGTACAGCCGCTCGGCGTCGTCGTACAGCCCCAGGTCCTCGGCCAGCCGGGCGTACGCGGCGGCCGACGCCCCGGGCTTCTCGACCTGGGCGGCCAGCACCTTGCGGGCCTCGTCCGGCTTCCTCCGGGCGACGAACAGCCGGGCCTGCAGCTCGGCCGTCTGGGGGGCGTCCGGCCGCAGCCCGGCCAGCTTCTCGACCAGCGGGGCGGCCGCGTCCGGGTCGCCGTTCTTGAGCAGCCAGGCGGCGTACCAGCCGAGGTAGACCGGGGCCGAGTCGGCCTTGCTCAGCAGGGCGGCCATCGCCACCCGGACCCCGTTCCGGTTCCCCAGCGCCTGCTGGAGCTGGGCCAGGAGGAACAGGTCGGGCGGGTCGAGGGCGGTCAGGGCCTCCTCCAGCAGCTTGGCCGCCGCCTCCTTGCTCGCCCGGTCCTTCTGGAGGGCCAGGATGGTCGCCCGGGTCCGCCGCTGGACCGGGGTCTCCCCCGGCGGCGGGGCCTTCAGCTCGTCCCCGCTCAGGTACCCGAGCAGTTGCAGGGCCTTGCGGGAGGTCTCCGGGTCCCGGTCGGCGGCCAGGCAGACGGCCAGCATCCGGGTGGCCGCCGACCGCTCGTCCGGGGGCAGGTCCTTCAGGGCCAGCACCCGCTCGAACGCCGCCCGGGCGTCGGCCAGCCGGCCGAGCTGGAACAGGTAGTCGGCCTCGGCCCGGACCGCCTTCAGGTCGGCCGGCCGCTCCTCCCGGGCCTTCTTGAACTTCTCCGCCGCGTCCTCCCACCGGCCGAGCTGGACGGCCGCCTGGGCGGCGAACACCGGCCGGTCGGCCGGCGGGATCTTCCCCTCGGCCTCGGCCACCGTCTTCGCCGCCTCGGCCTTCCCGTCCGGCCCCCCCTGGGCCTGGACGCCGATCAGGGTCAGCCACAGGGCCGGCACGTCCGGCTTGAGCAGGACGGCCCGGCGGGCGGCCGCCTCGGCCTTGGCCGGGTCCTTCGCGGCCAGGGCGATCTGGGCCAGCCACAATTGGCCGGCCACGTCCTTGCTGTCCGCCGGGACCGCCCGCTCGGCCGCCGCCAGGGCCTTCTTCGGGTCGGTCCCGACGGTCAGGTTGGCCACCAGGGTGGCCATCTCCGGCCGGTCGGCGTACCCCGGGGGGAGCTTGGCGAACGCCGCCTCGGCCTGGGCCTTCTGGCCCTTGGCCAGGAACAGCTCGGCCAGCCGGCGGATGGCGTCCGGCGGGGCCTCCCCGCCCTCGACCGCCTTCTGGTACCGGGTCAGGGCGGCGTCCGGGTTCCTCTGGAGGTCGAGGATGACGGCCAGGGCCAGGGCCGCCCGGGCCCAGTCCGGCCGCTCCTTCTCGACCGCCTCCAGCCCGGCCTGGGCGGCCGCCAGGGCGGTCCGGTCGTCCTTCTTCTGGGCCCGGTAGATGGCACTCAGCCCGGCCACCAGCCGGGTGTACGCCCCGTTCTCCCCGTCGACCCGCCGGACGTCGGCCGCCACCCGGTCCATCAGGGCCTCGTCCCCGGCCCGGGCGGCGGCGTCGTACCGGGCCAGGTGGACCGGCAGGCTGTACCCCTGGACGGCGGCCGACCGGTCGAGCAGGCGGCCGGCGGCGGCCGGCTGGCCGGCCGCCGTCGCCACCTCGGCCAGCCCGCGGAAGAGCCGCCGCTGCTGCGGCTTGCTCAGGGCCTCGGCCCCGTCGGCCAGGGCGACCAGCTTGTCCCCCAGGTCGGGGGCCTTGGCGTCGGCGTACACCCGGGCCCGGGCCAGCCGCAGCTCGGCCGAGTCCCCGGCCGCCGCCTTCGCCTGGTCCAGGGTCTGCTCGGCCCGGACCGGGTCCTTGTCCCGCAGGTCCTGGAGGGCCGCCGCCACCCACAGCGCCGGGACCTTCGGGTTGGCCGTCCGGAGGTCGGTCAGCACCTTCCGGGCGGCCGCCGGGTCCCCCTTGTGGTGCAGCACGTCGGCCCGCAGCAGGGCCACCTCGACCGCCCGCGGGAACTCCTTCTCGGCCCGCCCGAGGGCCTGCTCGACGGACCCCCAGTCCCGCTTCTTCGCGTCCGCCACCCGGAGCACCTTGGCCAGCTCCAGCCGGGCGACCGGGAGCCAGACGGCCGGGTTCTTGTCGGCCAGCCGGCGGAACGCGGCCAGGGCCTCGTCCGTCCTGCCGACCGCGGCCAGGGCCTCGGCCACCCCGAACTGGGCGGTCGCCCAGGCCGGGTCGTTCGGGTCGGGCGGGACGGCCGCCCGGTACGCCTCCAGCCGCCGCTCCGGGTCCCCGAGCTGGTCCAGGCAGCGGGCGTAGGTGAGCTGCACCTGGCGGGCGAAGGCCGGGTCGTTGGCCAGGTCCGGCGGCCGCTTGGCGATCACCTTGGCCAGCCCGGCGGCGGCCGCCTCCCACTCGTCCCGCAACCCCTGGATGCGGGCCTGGGCGTAGGCCAGCCGGCCCTCGGCTATCCCGGCCGCCTTCAGCTTGGCCAGGGACTGCTCGGCCCCGGCCGCGTCCCCGGCCTTGACCTGGGCGTCGAACAGGGAGGCGGTGAGGTCGACCGACCCGGGCAGGGCCGCGGCCGCCGCGGCGGCCGCCGCGGCGGCCTCGGCCGGGGACCGGAAGGTGCCCTCCAGGTTGGTCAGGGCCAGCCGCGGGCCGGCCGCCTGCGGGTACAGCTCGGTCGCCCGGGCCAGGGACTTCCGGGCCTCCCCGACCGCCCGGTCCATCTCCCCCTGGCTGCCGGCCTCGGCCGCCTCCTGGGCCTGCGCCTGGTAGTCCAGGGCCGACAAGAGCAGCACGTCCAGCTCGTCCGGGGCCGCCGCCCGGGCGGCCGACAGCAGCCGCCCGATCGCCCCCCCGACGGTCTCCCCGGCCGGCAGCTTCTTGGCCGCCGCGATCGGCCGGGCGGCGGTCGCCACCAACTGCGGCCGCTTGCCGAACGTCCGCAGGTACTGGGCGGCCGTCACGTTCGCCTTGGCGCTGTTCGGGTTGGCCGTCAGCAGGGCCGCGACCACCGCGTCGGCGTCGTCCGGCCGGTTCTGCCGCCGGTGCAGGGCCGCCAGCCCGTGGTAGGCGTCGACCAGGTCCGGCTTCTTGGCGATCGCCGCCTTGTACCGCTGGACCGCCTTGTCGTTGTCCCCGGCCAGCTCCAGGGCCCGGGCGGCCTTGTACTCTAGCTCGCCGTCCCCCGGCTGCTTCTTGATCAGCTCGGCCAGGTGGGCCTGGGCCTCCGGGAACAGCCCCAGCTTCATGGCCGTGTCGGCGGCGAACCGCCGCAGGTTGTCCCGGTCCGGGTCCCGGCGGAGGGTGTCGTCCAGGATCAAGTACGCCCTCTGGAGCTGACGCCCGGAGCCGGGCGCCCTGGCCAACAGCCCGGCCTCGGCTTGGGCGACCAGCAGCCGGCCCAGCCGCTCCCGCACGTCGTCGTCGTCCGGCCGGGCGGTCAGGTACCGGTTCAGGTAGTCCGCCTCGGCGGCCGGGTCCGGCGGGTTCTGCTCCTTGGCCCGGTCGGCCTGCCGCAGGAACGCGCCCCGCTGCTCGTCGACCTGCCAGTCGTGGAGGAAGTAGACGGCGACGGCCACCGCCGCCACCACCACGGTCAGCTTCAGGAGGTAGAACCAGCGGATGGTGTAGCGCATGGTGGGGCGGGCGGGGTGCGGGGGGCGGCCCGGCGGCCCGGCGGCCGGCGGGGTGGGGCCACCCCGCCGGTCCG
>JAIEQN010000868.1 GCA_019747685.1 Gemmataceae bacterium | reverse complement strand
CGGGATTCTTCTACCCCGGCCTTCTACCTGGGCTGACGGAACCGGCCCTTCTGGCCGACCCCGGTTCCGGCCTGAAGGGCCGGTTCCGTCAGCCCAGGTCGAAGGCCTGGGCGGTTTAGGGCGGTGTTGAACCTACGCGGTTCGCCCTCATCCGGTTGGCAGGACCACGATCTTTCCGGTCAGCGTACCGGCCTTCTTCAGGGTGTTTACCTCCTGCAGTCGGTGGGCGGCGGCCGCCTCGGCCAGCGGGAACCGGGCCCCGATCACCGCCCGCAGCTTTCGTTCCGCCAGCCACCGGTTGATGTCGTCGGCACAGACCCGCTGCTCGTCGGCCGGGAGGTTGAACATGGCGAACCCGTGGAGCGACAGCCCCTTGACATAGAACGGGCCGTTCGGGAACGCCGGCCGGGCCGCCCGGCCCGCCATCACCACCACCCGCCCCCGGGGGGCCATCGCCTCGATCGTCTTGTCCAGGTCGGCCGGCGGCTGGGTCTCGTACCAGACGTTTGTACCCGCCCCGCCGGTGGCCTCTTTCACCCTCGCCACCACGTCTTCGGTCTTGTAGTTGACGACGGCATCCGCCCCCAGTTCTCGGGCGAGGGCGGCCTTCTCGTCCGACCCGACCGTCGTGACCACCCGCGCCCCGGCGGCCTTGGCCATCTGGACGACCATCATCCCGACGCCCCCGGTCCCGCCGTTGACGAAAACGGTTTCACCGGCCCGGAGCTTCGCACAGTTGAACAACCCCAAGTGGGCGGTGATGCCGACCAGGGCGGTGGCCGCCGCCCGCTCGTCCGCCACCCCGGCCGGGGTCGGGTAGAGCCACTTTTCCTCGACACAGGCGAACTCGGCGAACGTCCCCTGCCGGCCGAGCAGCCCCTGGTTCGACCCCCAGACCCGGTCGCCGGCCTTATACCGGTTGGCGCCCGGCCCGACCGCCTCCACCACCCCGGCGAGGTCGCACCCGGGGACGAACGGCTTGGGCAGCGGCATCTTGACCAGGCCGGCCCGGATGTAGGTGTCGATCGGGTTGACCGAGGCGGCCAGCACTTTCACCCGGACCTCACCGGGCTTCGGGTCGGGGGTGGGCAGATCGCCGAATTGCAGGACTTCGGGGCCGCCGGTGGCTTCGAGGAACGCCGCTTTCATGGGCCTGCCGTGTAATCCGGGGCGGGTTAGCGGTTAGAATACGAACGGCGGGGGTGCCGGGGCACAGGCCGGGAGGCCTGTGCCGCCGGAACCAGGCTCAGGCGGCACAGGCCTCCCGGCCTGTGCGGGAGGACCGGCCATGAAGGAAGCCCCGACCCTGATCCAATACGGCCAGGCGATCGACCCGAAGCAGATGGTCGCCCCGCCGGACGCGGCCGAGCTGGAGGTCGACCCGGGGACGCCCGGGCTGGACGACCCGGAGTACATGGCCCGGCGGCGGTGGATTTTCCACGAGTGCCGGCGACACCGGCTGGGCAACCTGGGGCCGCCGGTGTTCCCCTTCACTCCGGAGGAAACTGCCCTCTGGCGGGACGTGAGCCGGCGGCTCGACGAGCTGCACCGGAAGTACGCCTGCGACATGTACCTGGCCGGCAAGCGGGAGCTGGCCATCACGCCCGACGAGGTGCCGCAGATGCGGCACCTGAGCGACCACCTCCGGGCGAAGACCCAGACCCACCTGATCCCGGCCGAGGGGTCGCTGCCGTACCGCACCTTCTACGAGTACATCGGCAACCGCGGGTTCCCGGTGACGCAGTTCCTCCGCCACCCGTCGCAGCCCGAGTTCACCCCCGAGCCGGACATCATCCACGACTGCCTCGGCCACGTCCCGGCGTTCATGACCCGAGACTTCGCCGAGATGATCACCCTGATCGCCCGGGCCGCCGCCGCCACCGACAACGGCGAACACGTCCTGTTGCTCAAGCGGTTTAGCTGGTTCAGCGTCGAGTTCGGGCTGATGGCGGAGCGCGGCCAGACGAAGGTGTTCGGGGCCGGCATCCTGTCCAGCATCGGGGAAATCCCGAACTCGCTGTTCTCCCCGGACGTGACCCGCCGGCCGTTCGTGACGGACGTGGTCGTCGCCACCGACTACGACCCGTCGTACATGCAGCGGAACCTGTTCGTGGCCCCGTCGCTGGCGTTCCTCCGGGCCGAGGCCGAGGCCCTGGTCCGGCGGCTCGGCATCCGGGTCCAGTGACCAAGGCGGCCGGCCGCCGATCGACGCCGATCAACACAGATTGAACAGAACGGCTTTGACATCCAACCTCCTGATCGGCGTCCGTCTGCGTTGATCGGCGGCCACCCCCGGAATCACCGCCATGAGCCTGCCCGACGTGCCCCTGCGGAAGATCGACCACGTCCGGTTCTTCGTCGGCAACGCCCGGCAGAGTGCGTTCTTCTACCGGAACGCCTTCGGGTTCGACGTGGTCGCCTACGCCGGGCTGGAAACGAAGGTCAAGCACGAGGCCGGGTACGTGGTCAAGCAGGGCGGCATTACCTTCGTGCTGGCTTCGCCGCTGCGGCCGAGTCACCCGGAGGTGCAGCGGCTCGTGCTCCACGGCGACGGCGTCGCGGACATCGCCCTCCAGGTGGACGACGTCCGGGAGGCGTACAACGCGGCCGTCCTGCGGGGCGGGGTCGGGGTGGTCGGCCCGACCCGGCTGGAGGACGAGCACGGCGTCTACGAGTCCGCCACCATCCGGGCCTACGGGGACACCACCCACACGTTCGTCAACCGCGACAACTACAAGGGGGTGTTCGCCCCGGGGTTCAACGAGATCGACCCGGCCCGGTACAGCCCCGGGACGTACCAGCACGCCGGGCTGCTCGGGATCGACCACATCGTCGGCAACGTCGAAGAAGGGAAGATGAACGACTGGGTCGACTTCTACCGCAAGGTGCTGGGGTTCGAGCAGCTGATGAGCTTCGACGACAAGGACATCTCGACCGAGTACTCGGCCCTGATGTCGAAGGTGGTGCAGAGCGGCCGGGGGCGGATCAAGTTCCCGATCAACGAGCCGGCCCGGGCCCGGCGGCGGAGCCAGATCGAGGAGTACATCGACTTCTACGGCGGGGCCGGGGTGCAGCACATCGCCCTGGCGACGAACGACATCGTGGCCACCGTCAGGGCCCTGCGGGCCAACGACGTGTCCTTCCTGCGGGTCCCGAAGACGTACTACGACGGCCTCACGGACCGCGTCGGCCCGATCAACGAGGACGTGGCCGAGCTGGCCGAGCTGGGCATCCTGGTCGACAAGGACGACGAGGGGTACATGCTCCAGATCTTCACCAAGCCGGTCCAGGACCGGCCGACCCTGTTCTTCGAGATCATCGCGCGGCAGGGGTCGAAGAGCTTCGGGAAGGGGAACTTCAAGGCCCTGTTCGAGGCCATCGAGCGGGAGCAGGCCGTCCGCGGGACGCTGTGACCGATCCCGAGCCCCGGAGGGGCAACCGAGAGTAGCCCGGGGCGTAAGCCCCGGGGACGCCGGAGTCGACCATGCCCGCACTGTTTCCGGTGGCCAGCCTGCGCGACTACTACGCCTTCGAGCAGCACGTCAAGACGTGCCGGGGCCACCGTGGGCTGGGGATGGTGCCACAGTGGTACGAGGTCCCGGTCTACTACTTTTCCAACCCGGCCGCGGTCCTCGGCGACGGCGACCCGGTGTTCGCCCCGGCCGGCAGCGCGGCCCTCGACTACGAGTTGGAGCTGGCCTGCGTGGTGGGCAAGCCGGCCCGCGACCTGCCGGCCGACGACTCGGCCCTGAACTGCCTGGCCGGGTTCACGGTGATGAACGACTGGTCGGCCCGGGACCTCCAGCGGGCCGAGATGGCCGTCGGGCTGGGGCCGTCCAAGAGCAAGGACTTCGCCACCTCCCTCGGTCCGCGGGTGGTGCCGTTCGCGGAATTGCGTGACGCCTACCGCGACGGCCGGCTGCACCTGACGATGACCGCCGCCGTCAACGGCCGGGAGCTTTCCCGTGGCGACGCCGGTAGCATGTACTGGACGTGGCCGCAGATTCTCGCCCACGCCAGCCGGGACGCCGACCTGCGGCCGGGCGACGTGATCGGCAGCGGCACCGTCGGCACCGGCTGCATCCTGGAGCTGACCCCGGAGGCGGTCGGCGGGTGGCTCAAGCCCGGTGACGTGGTCGAGCTGACGGTCGAGCGGATCGGCACCCTACGGAACATGGTCGTGGAGCGGCCGCGATGACGCCGTACCCGGACCAGCTCGCGGCGTTGGCCGCCGCCGACCCGGCCCTCGGGACGGAGGTGGCCGGGCTGCGACACCTGGAAGGCATCCTGCGGTGGGCACCCGGTGCGGGTGTGTCGCTCGCCGACCTCGACCTCGTCCAGCAGGACGAGTACAGCTACGACCTGTTGGTCCCGCTGCCGGACGCGCGCTGGCTGGCGTTCGCCGTCACCTGATTCGGGGAGCTGGCGGCGGTCGCCGTCTGGGGCCACAAGCCGACGGCCGACGAACTCCTCGCCCGGCGGGTCGAGATCGGCTACGTCCCGCAATGCTCGCTGCTCAAGGGCGGGCCGAAGGTCCTCGGCCACGCCGCCGGCCTCGCCCGCTGATCGGAGGACGCCGTGCGCTACCTCTCCCTCGGCTCGGTCCCGAAGAAGCGGCATATCGCCCACCGGACGGCCCCCGACCAGGGCCACAAGGGCGAGGGCATCTTCTACGAAGAAGTGGTCAGCACCCACGGGTTCGGCCGGGCCTACTCGATCGTCTACCACCGCCGCCCGCCGACCCGGGTGCGGCACGTCGAGCCGGCCGGGGCGTGGCCGGTCGAGCGGGCCGCCGAGGGGCCGCTCCGCCACCACCACCTGAAGACGGTCAACCTCTCGGCGAAGGGCGACCCGATCACCGGCCGCGTCCCATTCCTGACCAACGCCGACGTGACCCTGTGGCGGTGCCGCCCGGCCGACGCCCAGGCCGAGTTGTTCCGCAACGCCCTGGCCGACGAGATCGTCTTCGTCCACAAGGGCCGGGGCCGGCTCCTCACCCACTTCGGCTCGCTCCCCTTCCGGCCGTTCGACTACGTCGTCATCCCCCGCTGCACGACGTACCGGTTCGAGTTCGACCCGGAGGCGCAACCGGACCTGCTGGTCATCGAGGCGGCCGGGCTGGTCGGGTTCCCGGCCCGCTACCTGAACCCGGACGGCCAGTTCCGGCTCGGTGCCCCGTTCTGCGAGCGGGACCTGCACGGCCCGGACGACCTCGTCACGATCGAGCGGGAGGACGATGTCCCGGTGGTCATTAAGGACGGCAGCCGGCTGACCCGGTACGTCCTGGCCAACCACCCGTTTGACGCCGTCGGCTGGGACGGGTGCGTCTACCCGTTCACCTTCAATGCCGACGACTTCGAGCCGATCACCGGCACCGTCCACCAGCCGCCGCCGATCCACCAGACGTTCGAGGCGGCCGGCGGGTTCGTCGTCTGCACCTTCGCCCCGCGACTCCTGGACACCCACCCGGAAGCGATCAAGGTCCCCTACGCGCACAGCAACGTCGAGAGCGACGAGGTCCTGTACTACGTCCGGGGGAACTTCGGCAGCCGGCGGGGCGTCGAGATCGGCTCGTTCACTCTCCACCCCCACGGCATCCCGCACGGCCCGCACCCGGGAACCATCGTGGCGAGTAAAGATGTTGCCCGGACGGACGAATTAGCGGTCATGGTCGACACCTTCCGGCCGCTGTACCTGACCAAGCAGGCCGCGGAGTTGGACGACCCGAAGTACCCCTATTCCTGGCTGGAGTAACAGCCGTGTTCGGATTCCTGGCCCGGTGGGACATCCGGTCGGCCGAGAAGCGGCTCGGGGTGCCGCTGGACGCCCTCCGGCAGATGCACGAGAAGGCCCCGGGGGCGTTCGCCGAGTTTACCAAGTTCGGCAAGCTGGCCGATTTCCGCGACAAGCTCCCGCCGGCCCCGTTCCACGTCGCCCGGCTGGTGGCGGCCATCCACGACGACTGCGGCACCTGCGTGCAGCGGGTGGTGAACGAGGCCAAGGCCGACGGGGTCGAGGCCGAGACCCTGCGGCTGGCCCTGGCCGGGGAGGTGGACGCCCTGCCGGAGCAACTGCGGGACGTGTACCGGTTCGCCGAGGCGGTGGTCGCCCGGACCGGGGAGGAGGCCGAGTTCCGGGACCGGCTGCGGCGGGTGTTCGGGGACGAGGCGGTGGTCGAGTTGGGGCTGGCGGTGGCCACCGCCCGGGTGCTGCCGACCCTCAACCGGGCCCTCGGGTTCGCCACCAAGTGCGCGTCGGCCGGCGTCGAGGTCTGACAGTGTGTCTGGAAACTGGTCGTGAGCCCGGCTACCCTCTTCGGCCATGAGGAAGCCGTACCCGACCGATCTGACCGACGACCAGTGGGAGCGGCTGGACCGGCTCCTGCCCAAGCCCCGGTGCGGCACCCGGCGGGGCGGCCGGCCGGCGCCCGCCGGCCGCCGGGAGGTCTGCAACGCGATCTTCTACCACCTCCGGGGCGGGCTGGCCTGGCGGCTCCTGCCGCACGACTTCCCGCCCTGGCAGGCGGTGTACGGGTACTTCCGCGCCTGGCGGCTCGACGGCACCTGGGAGCGGACCCACGCCGACCTGCGGGGGGAGGTCCGGGCCCAGGCCGGGCTCCCGCCCGGTCCGCGGACCGGGCGGATCGACAGCCAGACGGTCAAGACGACCCACCGGGGCGGGGACCGGGGGTGGGACGGGGGGAAAAAAGACGCTCGGCCGCAAGCGGTTCGCGCGGGTCGACTCGCTCGGGCTGATCCGGGCCCTGTGGGTGGCGGCCGCCGACCACCAGGACCGGGACGGCGGGCGGTGGCTGCTCAGCCAGTTCCGCCGGCGACTGGGGTGGCTCCGGGCGGTGGTCGCGGATAGCGGGTTCGGCCGCAAGTTCGTCGGCTGGGTGCGGCGGGCGTGCGGGTGGACGGTGACGGCCACGGCCACGGCCGCCAAGGGGTTCAAGGTCCACCCGCGGCGGTGGGCGGTCGAGCGGACGTTCGCCTGGCTGGTCAAGTACCGCCGGCTGGCGAAGGACTTCGAGTACCGGACCGAGACCAGCGAGGCCATGATCTACGCCCCCATGGTCCATCGGATGCCCCGGCGACTACAACCGGAGTAGTTTCCAGACACACTGTGATTACGGATTCGTGTAAACCCGTTCTTCTGGAGCGCGGGCCTCGGGCCCGCAGCGGGCCCGAGGCCCGCGCTCCAGAACGACCGCTCACCCCGCCGGGGACTGAACACGGTCCGACTCGGTCAGCCGGCCAATACCCCTTCCGGTCGCTGGTACCCGACCCCCCGGCCGGCCGGTTGCTGCAGCTGCTCCCCCGACCCGCCGAGCAGGTGGTTGACCGCCCGGACGGCCTCCGGCAGGGCCAGCGCCGCCGACGCGATCGACACCCCGGTCGCCGCCTGGCAGTAGGCGCACAGGGCCTGGTTGGCCTGCCACTCCTCGACCCCGAGCGTGAGGCAGGTGATCACGTCGTAGACCGTCTTGGCCCCGGTGGCGACAACCAGCCACGGCTGGTCCCGCGCCCGGTCCTTGCCGCCGGCCCCGGCGACCGCCGCCGTCACCGCGTAGTTCACCAGCATCAGCAGGCCGTCCGGCGTCTGGAGCCGCTTGTAGGCGTAGTCCGAGGCGTTCACCTTGTTCGAGTCGATCTTCGGCAGGGGCGGGTCGGGCAGCCGGCGGATGAGGCCGGTCTGGTACAGCGGCACGACCTTGGCGGCGGCCACCCCCAACAACGACAGCCCGATCACCCACCGCCGGCGGCGGAGGTCGGGGCTCGTCTCCTCGCGGAGTTCGTGGCTCAGTCGGCGTGGCGTCATGGTGCTTGATTCTCCCGGGCGGATGGCGAAACCAATCCGGGGACCGCAATTCCCGTTCCCGGGGAGGCATCCGTGCGACTCGATGTGTCCGCCGCCAGCCCGGTCGATGTCTACCACCTCCTGACCGGCATCGTCACCCCGCGGCCGATCGCCTGGGTGAGTACGCTTTCACCGGCCGGGGTGGCCAACCTGGCCCCGTTCAGCTTCTTCAACGTCTTCTCGGCCAACCCGCCGGTGGTCGTCTTCTCCCCGACCTTGCGCCGGGACGGGACGAAGAAGGACACGCTGCTCAACCTGGAGACGTTGCCCGAATTCGTGCTGAGCGCGGCCACGGCCCCGCTGGCCGACCACGTCAACGCGTCCAGCAAGGAGCTGCCGCCCGAGGAGAGCGAGTTCGTCCACACCGGGTTGACGCCGGCCCCGAGCGTGAAGGTCCGGCCGCCGCGGGTGGCCGAGTCGCCGACGGCGATGGAGTGCGTGGTGAAGCAGATCATCCCGTGCGGGACCGGGCCGATCGCCGGGAACCTCGTCATCGGGGAAGTCGTGACGATCCACATCGCCGACGAGGTGTTGGACCCGGCCGGCCGGGTCGACCCGCGGAAGCTCCGGACGGTGGCCCGGCTCGGGGCCGACTTCTGGTGCCACACGTCCGACCTGTTCGAGCGGAAGCGGCCGTGATACGGTGTGGGCAACGGAGGTGAGGAGATGAGTACCGCGGTCGCACCCCCGGCCCCGCCGGCCGAGAAGCTGTACACGACGGCCGACCTGCTCGCCATCCCCGACGACGGGATCGAGCGGTGGCTGATCGACGGCCGCATCGTCGAGGTCGGGAACGCGGAGGGCCAGCCGGTGACGATCCGAAACAAGCACCACACCCTCACCCAAACCCTCGTGACCGGCGAGTTAGAGGCGTGGCGGAAGACCCAGCCCAAGCCCCGCGGCCAGTTCCACTCCGGGGAGGCCGGGGTCATCCTTCAGCACGACCCGGACCGGACGGTCGGGATCGACCTTGTTTACCTCGATCCCGCCACGGCGGCCCGGGTGATGGCCGATGACTCGACCACGATCATCGACGCGGTGCCGACGCTGGCGATCGAAATCCAGTCGCCATCGAACACCCTCGAAGAACTTCTGTCGAAGCTCGCCCTGTACCGCGATGCCGGAGTCCGGGCCGTGTGGGTTCTCAACCCGTACCTCCGCACGGCTGCGATCCACCGCCCCGGCCAGCCGTCCGTCACGCTGAACGAAACCCAGGAGCTGGCCGGCGACCCCGAGCTGCCCGGGTTCCGGGTCCCGGTCGCCCGGCTGTTCTCGGACGACTGACCCGCCCCCGAACCGGAGCCGCCCGTGTCCGACAACCCCGACCGCGACGTCCGCCTGAACGAGGCCTGGCACGCGGCCGACGAGCTGGCCCGCCGGCAGCTCGCCGAAACCGAGCCCGGCCGCGAGCCCGCCGAGACGGACCTCGACCTCGTCCGCGACCTGTACCTCTACGACACCTCGCCGGACACCTCCGAGCACGAGCTGCTGCGGCACGACGGGGTCGAGCTGCCTGCGGCCGACGACCTCAGAGCTTGTCCAAAATGCATGATGTTTAGCGCCGGAGCCGTCGGACCATGAGGTGGGTCCTGGCGACCTTGAT
>JAIEQN010001138.1 GCA_019747685.1 Gemmataceae bacterium | reverse complement strand
GCCGCTCGCCGAGCCGGACGCCGACCCGCGGCCGGCCGCGGCCGACGGCCCCGTCCCGCCGCGGCGGGTGCTGGTCGTCGAGGACGACCCGGACATCCGCGAGTCGCTGCGGTCCCTGTTGGCCCTGGACGGGCACACGGTCGTGGCGGCCGGGGACGGCCCGGCGGCCCTGGCCGCGCTCGCCCGCGGGCCGCTGCCGGACGTGGCCCTGGTCGACATCGGCATCCCGGGGATGAGCGGGTACGAGCTGGCCCGCCGCATGCGGGCGGCGACCGACGGCCGGCTGCGGTTGGTCGCGCTGACCGGGTACGGACGGCCGGGCGACCGGGAGGCGGCGTTCGCGGCCGGGTTCGACGCCCACCTGACCAAGCCATTCCACCCCCGCGACCTGGGCACCGTGCTGGGGCCGCCGTCGGCCAACGGCGACGACCGCTGACACGAACCGACCGCCCTCGCGGGTCGGCCGGAATTTCCTTGACAAGTACCGCCGGCGTCCGGACCATACATGTTATCAAGGACGACGCACGGCCGCCGCCGTGCCTCACACAACGGGAACGGAGGCCCCGCCATGCTGGTGCTGTCCCGCCGCGCCGACGAGAAGATCGTCTTCCCCTCGATCGGCGTCACCGTCCGCCTGCTCAAGATCAACGGCAGCGTCGCCCGCATCGGGATCGACGCCCCGCCCGAGCTCCGCATCCTCAGACACGAGATCGAGCACACGCCCCCGCCGCCGGCCCCCGCGGCCGGCCCGTCCCCGACCCACGAGCTGTGTAACCGGCTGAGCAAGCTCGGCTTGGCCCTCCACCTGTTCCAGCGGCAGCGGGAGGCCGGCCGGCGCGCCGAGGCCGACGCGACGCTGGCCCGGGTGTTCGCCTCCCTGGAGGCCCTCGACCGGGACGCCGTCACCGCCCTCGTGGGGGGCCGCCCCCCGACCCCGGCCGCCCGGCCGCCCCGTGCGCTACTCGTGGAAGACGACGGGAACGAGCGGGAGCTGCTGGCCGGCCTGCTCGGGATGAACGGGTGCGAGTGCGCGACCGCCGCCGACGGGCTGGAGGCGATGGACTACCTGGCCGCCCACGACCGCCCGGACGTCGTCCTGCTCGACATGCTGATGCCCCGGTGCGACGGCCCGACCACCCTCCGGGCGATCCGGGCCGAGCCCCGGCTGGCCGGCCTGCGGGTGTTCTGCGTGAGCGGCACCTCGCCGCACGAGATGGGCGTCCCGCCCGGCCCGGCGGGGATCGACGGCTGGTTCCCGAAGCCGCTCAACCCCCGCACCCTCTGGGACGCGATCCGGCAGTGCGCGTCGTCCCCGGCCGCCAGCAACTGAGCCACCCCGCGGGTGGGCGGGGACGGCGACCTCCCACGGACGGGAAGCCCGGCCGTCACGGTCCCAGGGACGGGGCCGACCCGCCGGTCACGCTCGCCTTACGTGCGGGATTCACATCGCCCGCTGGAACTCGATTAGGCTCAGCCCGCTCCCCTTCTTCGCCGGCCGGAACTCCGACAGGTGCGGCCCGGCCTTCCGCGGGTCGGTCACCGCCAGCACCGAGAGCGTGTCGCCGTCCAACTTGACGAGCAATTGGTTGTCGTAGGTGAAGTCGGCGGCCAGGCCCTCCGCGTCCGGGTCGAACAGGCCCAGGCAGTAGTGGCCGCCGAAGTCCTGGACGTGGAACGCGGCCGTCTCGGCCGGCTCGCCCGGGTTGGTGGTCCACAGCCGGCCGCCGGCGAACTCGGCCGTCGGGGCCTCATCGGCCTCGTACCCGTGCGTCTCCCCGTCGTGCGTGGTCGACACCCCGACCCACTTGCCGGCCAGCCTCGGCCCGAGCGTGTCGGCGAACGGCCGGAGGTACAGGGTGTCGGTGTGGTAGTCGATGACGGCCGACCCGTTCCGCAGCTCGTTGGCCCCGAGCAGCCCGTCGATCGGCGGCAGCTTGTGCTCGACCCGGGCCTTGTTGATGCCGGTCAGGTCGATCCCGGTGGCCCACGCCTCCCGCCACGCCCGGCGGGTGTCGTACCCGCCGACCTCGAAGCCGCGGAGCCGGTAGATCGTCCCTTTCTGGTGCCCGCCGAACCCCTGAGTTTCGGCCTCCATGAACGGCTTCGGCCCCCACTTCTTCAGCCTGGCGGCGTCGAACACCGACGTGCTCGCCCCGGTGTCGACGGCGAGGTTGACGGCCCGCCCGCCGGCCCGGCCGGCCACCCGACGGCCGCCGTCCGGGTCCCGCTCCAGCGGGACGGCCGTGTACCCCTCCTTGAGGAGCAGGTCGCGGAGCGGGTCGGCCGCCTTCCTCCCGGCGGCCGGGGCGGCGTTCGTTAGCTCCAGGAGGGCGTACCCGCTGTCCTTCGGGGCGGCGAACGCGGTCGGCAGCCCCTTCGCCTTCTCGTCGATCATCATGCAGACGGTCATCCGCCCACCGTCCACCTTGACCAGCAGGGCGTCCTCGTAGGCCAGGCCCGGCTTCCCCACGTCCTCCGGGTCGAACAACAGCAGCGTGGACACGCCGTCGCCCGGGATCAGGCGGAGGGCGAACTCGTGGACCTTGCCGCGGCCGTCGGTCAGCTTGAGCCGGTGGTCGACGAACTCGAAGGTGGCCACGTCGTTCCGGCCGGGCTTGCGGGCCGCCCCCTCCTCCTGCCAGCTCCTGACCGCCCACGTGCCGGCCAGCCGGGGCCAGGCGGTCAGCAGCGGCCGGCGGAGGTACAGGGTCCGGGCCGGGTAGTCGATGACCGCGGCGTACGGGTCGAGGGCCCCGAAGCCGAGCACCCCGTTGGCCCCGTCGCCCTGCCAGGAGAGGTCGGCGGCCAGGCCGTGGTACGCGCTCAGGCCGCCCTCCAGGTAGTCGAACGGGCCGACCGTGAAGCCGGGGAACTTGACCACCCGGCCGGGGGCCTCCCCGCCGATCCCCGCCGCCCGGTACTCGCCGCCCAGTTGCAGCTTGAGGGCCTTCGCCACCTTGGCGTCGAGGTGCGTGCCCTCGCTCCCGGTGTCGAGCCGGAACTTCACCCGGGCGGTGCCGACGGAGCCGTCGGCGGTGAACATGCCGTCCGCCCCGACCGCGAGCGGGACGGCCGTGTACCCGGCCCTCAGCAGGGCGGCCCGGCGGGGGTCGGCCGGGGGGCCGGGGCGACGGCGGGGTCGCCCGCCCGCGCCCCGGGCGGGACCAGGATGGCGCCGACGAGGGCGACGAGCAGCGGGCGGACGTGCGGACTCATAGGCGGACCTCTGGGGCGAATGGGATCGTGGCCGGGGCGGCTCGGCGGGTCACTTCGCCCGCACGAACTCGTACAGCGTCAGCCCGCTCCCCTTCTTGGGGGCGGCGAACTCGTTCGGGATGGCGCCCCCGTCCGGCCCGGTGACCAGCAGCAGGCGGAGCTTGCCGTCGGCCAGTTGGAGGAGGCCGCCTTCCACGTACTCGGCGTCGCCGGCCAGTTCGTCCTGCTTCGGGTCGAGCAGGCCGAGGAAGTAGAACCCGCCGGCGTCGTCGGCGTGGACCACGTACTCCTCCACGTCCTTCCCCTGGGTGAGCCGGACCCGGCCGCCCTTGAACTCGACGGTGATGGCGTCGGGGTCGCCGGCGGGGACGGGGCGGGCCTTGCCCTCCTCGCACCGGGACACCTCGGTCCACTTCCCGGCCACCTGCGGCCCGAGCACGTCCCGGCCCGGCCGCAGGTACAGGGCGTTGCCGCGGAGGTCGACCACCGCCGACCCCTTCCGCAGGTCGAGGTTGGCGAGCAGCCCGTCGAGCGGCGGCAGCTTGTCCCGGGCCCGGGTCTTGTTCGCCTGGGTCAGGTCGGCGTCCCCGCACTGGGAGACGTTCCACCCCCGGCGGGTATCGTACCCGCCGACCTGCAAGCCCCGGAGCTGGAAGATCTGGGCCATCTCCTCGCCGCCGACCGCCCGGGCCTCGCCGGCCGGCTTGGCCCCCCACTTCTTGAGCCCCGCCGGGTCGAACTGGGAGATGTTCCGCCCGGTGTCCAGCACCAGCCGCAGGTCGTGCGTGCCGACCCGGGCGGCCACCACCCGCTCGCCGTCCGGCTCACGCACCAGGGGGACGGCGGTGAACCCGTCCTTGGTCAGCAGCTCGCGGAGCGGGTCGACCGGGGCCGGACGCTTGCCGGCCGGGCCGGTGTCCTTCAACTCCAGTAGGACCAGCCCGCTGCCCTTCGGGGCGGCGAACTCGGTGGGCGGCATCCGCAACTTGGTGTGGTCCAGGAACAGGCAGGCGGTCATGGTGCCGCCGGCCGTCTTGACCAGCCCGCCGGCCGTGTACGTCACGTCGGGCTTGCCCTCCTCCTTCGGGTCGAACAGGAGCAGCGTGTCGGCCCCGTCCTCCGGCATCAGGTGGATGCCGAACTCGCGGGTGGTGCCGCCGTCGGTCAGCTTGAGCCGGTTGTCGGCGAAGGTGAGCGTGGGCGGGGCCTTCGGGTCGAGCTTGCGGGCCGCCTCGTCCTCCTGCCAGCTCGTCACCGCCCAGGTGCCGGCCAGCCGGGGCCACGCGGTCTTGAGCGGCGGGCGGAGGTACAGGGTGCGGCCCGGGTAGTCGATGACGGCGGCGTACGGATCGAGGGCCCCGAAGCCGAGCACGCCCCCGACGTCACCCGCGTCGCCCAACTGGGACAGGTCGCCGGCCAGGGCCGAGAACCGGTTGAAGTCGGTGCGGGTGTCGTGCCCGCCGATGACCAGGCCGGGGAGTTGCACCGTCCGCCCGGCGAAGTTGCCGCCCAGCCCGCCCCCGCGGTCCTTGCGGCCCAGCTCCAGCTTCAGCCGCTTCGCCACCTTCAGGTCGAGCAGGGTGTCCGGCCGCCCGGTGTCGACGAGGAACTTCACCTTCTCGGTGCCGACGGTGCAGACGACGGAAACGATCGCGTTCGGGTCGAGGGCGAGCGGGACGGCGACGTACCCGGCCTTGAGCAGGGCGGCCCGGCGGGCGTCGTCCGGCTTGGGGGCGGGCTTGTCCTCGGCCCGGACTGGCGGGCCGAGGAGTACGGCGACGAGGACGACAAGTAGGGGACGGAAATGAGGGATCATGGGACCGCTGCGGCCTCGGGAAAGTACGGTCGGGCCGCCCGGCGAGGGCCGCGCTCGGCGGCCCGCTGTACGACCGAGTGCCCCACGTCGGAATGGTAAGAGACTCGGTCGGCCACCGACAAATTGATAATCCGGCCGCGGACGGGTGGAAATACCGATGGAACCGGTCTCGGTCATGCCCGTGCAAGAGCCGGCATGCACTGGCTAATTGGTTCGATCGGGCCGAGCCAGCGGATGCGGACGCCTGGCACGCCATCAAGTCCAGGGTCTCCGCTGCCGCAGACGACTTCGAGCGGGAGTTCGATCACTTCCGCTTGCCGTGCGAGTACGCCACGGAGGAGGCATGATGCCCCACCACACCCTGGTCGCCGCCCTGGCCCCTGCGTGGCGGGCAAGTGGGAGCGCCGCACGACTGTCTGTGAAGTCCGGTCGCCAGCGCCGGGGCCGGACCAGTGGGGGTCGGATCACCTCCCATTGCCCACGCGGCCCGGGAACGGCCCGCGGTCTGGGCCTCCCACCCGGCCGGGCTTCAGGTCCGCCGACGCAAGTTGCCCTCCCGGGCGGCCGAAGATAAGTCGGTATCGGGCGCCGGTCCCCGCCAGCGGCGTACAGTCATTCCCGGCCAGGGGGTCGGGTCCCCGGGACCGGTCACCGGTCGCGCGGGAGTACGCAACAGCGCGAGTACTTAAGCGAGTCGCTATGCTGCCGATCGATGGGAGCGCCCGGCCCGATGGCCCCGAGCCGCCCGACCACGGCCTTCTGATCGACCGCCTCGCTGCGATCCGCGACCAAATGGTCGCGTTCGAGGCGGCCTGCGCCGGGCCGTTGGCGGCGGTCGACCCCGTCTGGCAGGCCGGGGGTCGGAACCTGGCCCACTACCTTGCCCTCCGTCGGCACGACCTCCGCCCCGTTCAGGACACCCTGGCCGCCCTCGGCCTGTCCTCACTCGGGCGGTCCGAAGGCGGCACGCTCGCCAGCGTCAACGCCGTCCTGGTCGCCCTGTACCGGCTGACGGGCCGGGACCCGGTCGCCATCCCGGCCCGTCCCCCATCCCTTGCTGAGGGCCGGCGGCTACTGGCCGAGCGGACCGGGGCCCTCCTCGGCCCACCCCCGGACGGGCGGTCGGTCCGGGTGATGGTGACCGCCCCCGGGGAGGCGGCCGACGACTACCCGCTCGTCCGCGAACTCGTCGGGGCCGGGATGGACTGCCTCCGGGTGAACTGCGCCCACGACGGCCCGGCGGCCTGGGGGCGGATGATCACCCACCTCCGGCGGGCCGAGGCCGAGGTCGGCCGGCCCTGCCGGGTGCTAATGGACCTGGCCGGGCCGAAGCTCCGCACCGGCCCGCTCCCGCCCGGCCCACGTGTGGTGAAGGTCCGCCCGGCCCGGGACGAGTTCGGCCGGGTCACCGACCCGGCCCGGGTATGGCTCACCCCGGCGGCGGCCCCGACCCGGCCGCCCGACCCGGCCGCCGTCGTCCTCCCGGTCCCGGGCGAGTGGCTGGCCCGGCTGGAGGCCGGCGGTAATCTCGCCCTGCGCGACGCCCGCGGGGCGAAGCGGGTCTGGGTGGTGGAGGCCGTGTCCGCGGCCGGCTGCCTTGCCCGGGCCGACAAGACCTGTTACGTGACCACCGGGTCGGTCCTGGCCGCGACGGGCGGCCGGGCCGGAGGGCGTCAGACGGCACAAGTGGGCGACCTCCCGCCCCGGGAAACCCGGATCGGGGTGTCGCCCGGAACGCGGCTGACGGTCTTCCGGGGGGACGGGGTCGGCCGGCTGTCGCCGCCCGAGATCGGGTGCACCCTGCCGGAGGTCTTCGGGGCGGTGACCGTCGGGCACCCGATCTGGTTCGACGACGGGAAGATCGGCGGGGTCGTGCGGGAGGCGGCCGCCGACCGGTTCGTGGTCAAGGTCACCCACGCCCCGCCCGGCGGCCGGCTAGGGGCCGGCAAGGGGATCAACTTGCCGGCGACCGACCTGCGGGTCCCGGCCCTCACCCCGAAGGACATCGACGACCTGCGGTTCGTGGCGGCCCACGCCGACTTGGTCGGGTACTCGTTCGTCCGCTCGGCGGACGATGTGGCCCTGCTCCAGACCCGGCTGGCCGAGGCCGGCGGCGGCCGGCTCGGGATCGTCCTGAAGGTCGAGACCGAGTCGGCCTTCCGCCGGCTCCCCGAACTGCTCCTGGCCGCCATGCGGTCGCCGGCGGTTGGGGTGATGATCGCCCGCGGGGACCTGGCCGTCGAGTGCGGGTTCGAGAGGCTGGCCGAGGTCCAGGAGGAGATCCTGTGGCTGTGCGAGGCGGCCCACGTCCCGGTCGTGTGGGCCACCCAGGTGCTGGAGAACCTGGCCAAGACCGGCCAGCCGAGCCGGGCCGAGATCACCGACGCGGCGATGGGAGTCCGGGCCGAGTGCGTGATGCTCAACAAGGGGCCGCACGTGACCGCGGCGGTGCGGGTGCTGGACGATGTCCTCCGGCGGATGGAGGCTCACACCTGGAAGAAGCGGTCCATGATGCGGCGGCTGGGGGTGGCCGCCGGGTTCCGCCCGCCGTCCGACCTCGCGCCGGACCCGGCCCGGACGGCCCCGAGCGCGGCCTGACGGCTTCAGCCCGCCGGCACCGTCTAGCCGGCCGCCTCGCACCAAGACCGCCACGGCCGGCGGCCCGGGCCGGGTCCGGTCACTTGCCCGGCCCGGCGGTCGCGGCCTTGAGTTGACCCTGGCGGGCGAGGTCGATCGCCTGGCCGAGCACCCGGGCGGCCTCCTGAGGGGCGTGGAACCCGCGGCTGTTCTCCGACTGAACGAAGTCGGCCCGCCACTGGGCCGCCCGGTGGAGCCGACGGGCCTCGGCCAGCCGGTCGTCGGGCACCCCGCGGCCCTTCGCCTCGCCGATCGCCCGGATCACGTCGACGCAGGCGTCCTCGGCACGGTCGAGCAACTCCCGGGTCCGCCCCTGGATCGAGTCGACCCGGGCCCGCAGCTCGTCCTCGGGATACCGGTGGCAGGTCTGGCACGACCGGTTGACGTTGAGCATCGGGCTGCGGACGTGGTGGTCGCTCACCTTCACCGCCCCCTCCCGGGCGTACGGCATGTGGCAGTCGGCGCAGCTCACCCCGCTCCGGGCGTGGATGCCCTGGCTCCACATCTCGAACTCCGGGTGCTGGGCCTTGAGCTGCGGGGTGCCGGCGTCGGCGTGGGTCCAGTCGGCGAACCCCGCCTCCTCGTAGTACCGCTCGATGTCGTCCGCCCGCAGCCCCTTGTGCCACGGGTAGGTGACCAGCTTGGTGTCCTTCTGGAAGTAGTACTCGACGTGGCACTGGCCGCAGACGAGCGACCGCATCTCCTGGCGGGTGGCCTCGGCGTTCGGGTCGTACCCGGCCATCCGGGCCCCCTCTCGCCACCGCCCGACGCTCGGCAGGTGCGGGACCGGGGCGTCCCCCTCGGCCAGCTTCCGGATGCCGACCAGGAACGCCGGGCGGCTGACCCGGAGCTGCATCGTCCCCTCGTCGTGGCAGTCGACGCACGACACCGGGTGGGCGATCAGGAGGCGTCCGTCCGGCCCCGTGAGCTGCCGGGCTTCCGCCAGCGGCATCTTGCACACCGCCTCGAACCCGGCCATTAGCTGGTCGTGAGGCCGGTCGTCCGGCACCCCGACCTCCCGCCCCTTCTGGCGGTACGCCGGGGTGACCGCGGCGTGGCAGTGGAGGCACGCCCCGGGCTGCTTGAACTCGGTCGTCCGCCGGGTCACGTCCTGGTCGGCGAGCATGTAGGCGTGGCCCCGGGCCTCCCGGTAGTCGACCGAGAACGGGTACCCGTTGTAGAGTACCCGCAGCCGCGGGTCGATCTCCAGCTTGGACGCCTCCGGGCCGACCGGCTCGCCCCGCCGGCGGGGCGGCGCCTCGTTCCCCCCGTGCCGGGTGCGGGCCACGTCCACCGTCCGCTTGTAGCTGTCGTACTGCCGGGGGTAGTTCTTCCCCCACTCGGCCGGGTCGACCGTCCCCGGCGGCAGGTCGACCACCCGGAAGACGGTCTCCCGGGCCTCCCACTTGCGGGTGTAGATGCTCGACAGGAGCAGCAGCACCCCGGCCGTCACCGCGGCCGACAGAACGATGACCGCCGGGTACAGGACCGTCGGCCGCCGCCAGAACGGGCGGGCGGCCGGCGGGGCGGTCGGGGGTTGCGGGTCGCCGGTCATGGTGGGAAGGCCTCCGTCGTTCGATCCGGGGCGGGGTTACCGCTGAGCGCCGTGGCCGACGGCGGAGTGGCAGTGGATGCAGTTCCACCCGCCGGGCGGGTCGGGCGGGACGCCGATGATCGTCTCGACCTGGCCCCGGTGGCAGTCGATGCAGTTGTTCTCCAGCACCCGGCTGTTCCGCTCCCGGATCATGATCGGCTCGTGGAAGTTCTG
>JAIEQN010000602.1 GCA_019747685.1 Gemmataceae bacterium | reverse complement strand
CGGGCGGTCGGGGCCGGGCGGCCGCCGGGCAGCCGTGCCGGGAACCGGTTCCCTCTCCGCGGGGGTCATGGCGGGGCTCGGGGTTGCGGCCGGGGCGGGTCTCGGCCGTCATTATCCGGATTCCCGTGCCGGGATGCAAACGCGAACGCCGCCCGGGGTTCCGGGCGGCGTTCGGGGTCGGCCGGGGCCGGGGGTCGGCCCCGGCCCGGTCAGTGGACCGTGAAGTAGAACACGTCGATGTCTTCGGCCAGGTACCGGTGGTCCCCGTCGCCGTCGACCTCGGGCACCAGGGCCAGGTCCTTGTTCTTGAACTCGTAGTACTGGGACCCGCCCCCCTCGGCCCAGATGCGGGCCGTCCGGGCGTTCACCTGCCAGTCCCCGTCCAGCAGGTCGGCCGACTCGCCCGGGGCGAGTTCGAGGGTCAGCTCGTCGCTGACGACGGGCCCGCCGTTCTCGTCGACCGTCTCGTAGGTGACGTGGAACGTCAGGGTCTTGCCGGTCGCGTTGCCGAGCCGGAGTAGCGGGTGTCCTGCCAGGCGCCGACATCGGTGGCGGCGGTCCCCAACCCGACCAGGGACGTGTCCGCGCCGGTCGCGGCCGCGCCGCCGCCCGCCGGCGGGGCGACGTTCTGCCCGACCCCGAGGGCCAGCCCCGGGACCCCGGGGGTGATCACCCCCGGGTCGATCGGGCCGGCGAGTGGCTGGGACGGGATGAACAGGGTCGGGACGACCGGGGCGACCATGTCCGGGCCGGCCGGCAGGATGGCCCCGCCGGAGAGGGGCACGAACCCGCCGCCCCCGCCGGCCAGGGGGAAGACCCCCGGGCCGCCCCCGCCGGAGATGATCGTCGTGTTGTCGCCGGGCTGGAAGCCGCCGGGCTGGAAGCCGCCGGGCGGGAACAGGCCGCCGGCCGGGAGGACGCCGCCCCCGCCGCCCCCGCCCAGGTTGGCCAGGGCGTTGGCCAGGGAGTTCATGGCCTCGTTGTTTTGCTTCTGGTTCCGGTCCTCCGCCAGGGCCTGGGCCGCGGCGCTCCGCATGTTCCAATTCAACGACTTGTCGTCCCGCATGTCCTTGAGGAGGGCGATGTCACCATCGTTCAGCGGCTGACCGTCCAGAACCTTCTGGGCGGCATCCTGCCGGCCCTTCGACTGGCCCGAGCCGTTGCCCGCCGCCCAGATCATCCACTGGGTGGAGGTGTCGGTCGGGCCGAGGCCGCCGGACGACTTGATGGCGGCGGCCTTCTTCGCCGGGTCGGTCACCCCCGTCTTCTTGTTCAGGGTCTTTAGGTCTTGGGCGGTGGTCGGCTTCTTCGGGTTGCCGGGGTTGACATCCTTCTTCTGGACCGTTTTCGGGGTATAATCGCGCAATTCGTGGCGGTTTTTCCGGTCCCGCGGGCGAACGCCCGGAACGCCCGCCGGGGAACATAGCACCCGCCCGGGCCGGCGGGCGGCTCTGCTAGGGTAAGCGGAAGCGGGGCGCGAACGGGACAGGAAAAAATCGCCGGGCGGCGGGTCGGGGCGGTCGGGCGGGGGTTGCGGGGTCAGCTCGTGATCCCCTTGGTGATCTCCATGAACACGTTCTCCAGGTTGACTTCCTTCTCCTTGAACGCCCGGAGCCGGTAGCCGTCCCGGATCAGCCGCTCGGGCAGGAAGCTGCCGTCCTCGTGGCCGGGCCTCAGCCGCACGTCCAGGGCCCCCGTCTTCGGGTCCTGGCGGACCGACTCGACCTCCGGGTAGCCGCGGACGACCTTGGCCGCCTCCTCGTTCCGGTCGCCGACCGAGACGGTGAACGCGGCGTTCCCCCGGACCTTGCGGATGGCCTCCTCGACCGTCCCGTTGAAGATCAGCTTGCCCCGCTCGATGATCCCGATCTTGTTGCAGATGTCGGCCAGCTCCGGGAGGATGTGGCTGCTGACCATGATGGTCTTGTTCATCCCCCGCAGCCGCTTGATGAGTTCCCGCATGTCGATCCGGGCCCGGGGGTCGAGGCCGCTGGCCGGCTCGTCGAGCAGGAGCACCTGCGGGTCGTGCAGGAGCACACGGGCCAGCCCGAGCCGCTGGGTCATGCCGCGGCTGAGGCTCGTCACCAGGGCGTCCCGCTTGAACCCCAGGTCCACCTGCTCCAGCACCTGGTCGACCTTCTTCCGCCGGGCCGGCCCCTGGATGCGGTACGCCGCCGCGAAGAACTCCAGGTACTCCGTCACCTTCATGTCGTCGTACACGCCGAAGGCGTCGGGCATGTACCCGATGGCCCGGCGGATGTCCTTGGCCCCGGCCGGGCTGTAGATCGAGTGGCCGCAGACGGTCGCCTCGCCCCAACTCGGCTGGAGCAGGGTGGCCAGGATGCGCATGGCGGTGGTCTTGCCGGCCCCGTTCGGGCCGATGAACCCGTACACGTCCCCCTGGACCAGGTGGATGGTCAGCCGGTCGAGGGCGAACAGCTCGCCGTACTTCTTGGTCAGGTCGTTCGTCTCGATCATGGGGGTTCTCTGGTGGCACAGGCCTCCCGGCCTGTGCTTCCGGAAGCACAGGCCGGGAGGCCTGTGCCACCAAGCCTTCACTTCACCGGCAGGTACAGCCGGACGTAGGTCTCCTGCCGGCCGACCCCGGGGACCGGCGGCGGGTCCTCGACCCGGGACTCGGGCCGGCCGTGGAGCCGCAGCCGGGTCGGCGACGCCGGCCCGCCGAACAGGTCGGCGGCCGGCCCCGGCGGGGGGACGGCCCGGCCCATGACGATCACCTCGCCGCGGTTGTCCGGGGTCAGCCGCCACGACTGGTCGAGCCGCCGGACCGAGCCGTTGCGGGGGATGACGCCCTCGTCGTTCCGCAGGGCGGCTTCGTGGAACAGGAGGCCCCACAGCGGCAGCCCCCGGGCCGACGCCGCCGACCGGCCGGTGGCCGCGGCCAGCAGTTCCGGCAGCCGGGCGTTCTCCTGGAGCCACTGGGCGGCCGGGGTGCCGCGGTCGAGGACCAGCCGGACCTCCTGGCCCGACAGGATCGTCCCGAGCGGGTACGCCTGGCCGGCGTAGAAGGCGACGCAGTCGGTCAGCTCCGGGACCGGCAGCCGGTTGACGAACGTGCCGACCACCCGCGACGGGTCGCCGGGCGGGTGTTCCAGCCGGGATTCGACCAGTCGCTCCGGGCCGAGGGCGTCCCAGGCGGCGGCGAACCCCTTGGTCGACCACGTCGGGACCGGCACCCCGGCCAGCCCGGCGGCCGCCCAGCCGGGGTCGGCGTACCGGTCGGTGTACTCGTACCGCCGGCGGAGCAGCCCGGCCCGGCCGCCGCGGGGGCCGCCGGCCCACCCGGTCATCCCGCTCCCGACCCGGAGCGGGGCCCAGTCCGCGGCCGGGTTGACGGACACGTCGAACGCCTCGGACCGGGGGCCGAATAGGGTGAACCAAGTCGTCCCGTACACCCGGCCTCGTCCCGGCTCGGCGGCCGGCAGCACGTCCACCACGTCGACCTTGTTCACCCGCAGGTCGGTCCCCTTGGCCCGGACGGCGGTGACGTAGGCGGCGGCCGCCACCGCCAGCACGGTCAGCGGGAGCGTCACCCACGTCCAGGCCGGGCGGCGGAGGACCCGGCGGAGGAACAGGTACTCGACCGGGGCGATCAGCAGGGCGTACAGGACGATGAGCGCGGCCACCGCGCCGAACGAGATCACCGGCACCCCGGCGAAGGTGTCGAGATGCGCGCGGACGGCGGCCGCCACCTCGTCTTCCTCGCCGGCCGGCCCGGAGGCGGACGCGGCGAGCGGCCGGGCCTCGTTGCCGACCGACGCCCGGTTCGCCCCGCCCTCCCGGAGGACCCAGTCCCAGAAGTCGGCCCGGCCGGCGTAGGCGGTGAACGGCGGCCGGTCGAGGTCGAACCCGATGACCGTCACCTTGCCCAGGCCGTAGGGGACCTGCACCGCGACCGGCTCGGACCCCTCCGTCTGCCGGGCCGGCGGCGGGCTGACGACCCGCCCGGGCCGACCGGGCGGCAGTTGGAGGTTGGCGACCGGGAACCCGCCGGCCTGCCGGAGGACGGTGTTCAGGGTGGTCGTCTGGCTCGTCTCCCGGGCCGCCCAGTAGACCGGTAACTGGGTCACGGTCTTGGTCGGGGCGTCGGCCCGGAACACGTCCGGCAGCAGGTACTTGAGGCCGTCCGGGTCGGTCAGCAGCTTGGCGCTCGTCCCGGCCGAGACGACCAGCCGGCCGCCGCGGCGGACCCATTCGGCCAGCGGGTCGAACCGCCGGCCGGGCGGTCCCCGCACGGCGGACAGCTGCCCGACGAATTCCGCGTTCCCGGTCGGCAGGACGACGAGGTCGGCCCCGTCGTAGCCGATCCAGTGCTGCGGCAGGTCGTCGGCGTTCGTGATCGCGGTCAGCTCGACCCGGCCGTTGCGGAGCGGCCCGGGCGGGGCGTCCGGGTCGGCCGCCCCGCCGGGCTTGGGCAGGTCGAACCCCGGCAGCGGGCTGCGCAGCTCGGTGCTGCCCAGCCCGAGGACGACGTAGCTCAGCGGCTCCCGGGTCCGCAGGTTCGGGATGCGGTACGGGTCGGACAACGGCCGGCCGTCCTTGCCGCGGACCCGGATCGTCGTCTCGGCCGTCCCCCCGGCCGGCCGGACGTAGGCCATCGGGCCGCGGGCGTGGGCGGCGACGGTCCGCCCGACCGGCCAGCCCATCAGGTCGACCCACACCGCCATCGAGGTGATGACCCCGTCGGCGTCCGGCGTCTCGACCACCAGTTCGGCCGGGCCGGTGACTTCGCCGACCAGTTCGAGGTCGGCATAGACCGGTGCCCACTGCCCGAACTTGCAGACCGAGTCGGCCGGGTTGACCACGCCGTCCGGGCCGACCTTCGGGAACCCGACCCGGGCGGAGGTGATGCGGACCGGCCGGTCGGCGGCGGCTGCCGGCCCGGCGACGGCCAGCAGGGCGACCACGACGGCGAAGCGGGTGAGGTGGGGGGGCACGGCCGCCGACATGCGGGACCCTCGGGGCGGGGCTACGGCTTCTCGGCGGTGCCGCACCGGCAGGGCGTCTGGCCGCAGCCGGGGCAGCCGGCCCCGTACTTGGCGGCCATTGCCTCTTCCAGGTCTACGCCGGCGATGTTCGCCAGGGTCGCCAGCCAGGCCAACACGTCGGCGAATTCCAGCACCCGCTCGGGGTGATCGCCGCCGCGGAGGGCGGCCGCGAGTTCGCCGACCTCCTCCATGAACCACATGAACGTGCCGTCGAGGCCGCGGGCCCCGTCCTTGGCCCCGTACATCTCCCGGATGCGGTGCTGCAACTGACCGAGGGTCATGGACATCCGCCGCCGGGGCCGGGCCGACCGCCCAATTGTACGCCCGTCGGTCGGACCCGGCCAACCACCGTAGCCGCCCGGCTCTCATTGGTTCCAGGCGCCTCACACACCCCACGCCTGAGCCATCCCGACTCGTCTGGAAGAAACAGCGTCAGACCGACCCGGGCCGGCAACTACCGCCCGTACCCCCGGCTCGGTAAGCTGTTCCGACGTGACGGCCGAGTCGGCCCGGTCGCAGCGGAGACCCGTATGGGCAACGCCTTCCCCGCCCGCCGGCGGACGTTCCTGACGGCCCGGTGGTGTAACCTGGTCCTGGCCAACTACGCCGTGCCGGAGGAGCTGCTCCGGCCGCGACTGCCGCCGGGGCTGGACCTCGACCGCCGGGACGGCCGCTGCTGGGCCAGCCTGGTCGGGTTTCAGTTCCTCGACACGCGGGTGCTGGGCGTCCCCTGGCCGGGCTACCGCCACTTCCCCGAGTGGAACCTGCGGTTCTACGTCCGGGAGGGCGACCGCCGGGGCGTCTGCTTCGTCCGCGAGTTCGTGCCGCAGCGGCTGGTCGCGGGCCTGGCCCGGCTGATCTACAACGAGCCGTACCGGGCCGCCCGGATGTCGATGCGGATCGACGACACGCCCGAGTCGTTGACGGCAACGTATACGGTGGCCTGGGGCGGGCGGACGCACAGCTTGCGGGCGGAGGGGCTGAAGCCGGCGGTCCGACCGGGGCCGGACTCGGCCGAGCACTTCTTCAAGGAACACAGTTGGGGCTACGGGGTGAGCCGACGGGGCCGGCCGATCCGGTACGAGGTGAACCATCCGGAATGGGACGTGTACCCGGTCCGGTCGTTCGCGGCGGACGTGGACTGGGGCGTCCTGTACGGCCCGGAGTGGGCCGTCATGAACGACGCCGCCCCGGCGAGCGTGGTCCTCGCGGCCGGCTCCGCCGTCAGCGTCTACCCGAAGGGGTGAGACGGACCGGCCGGGCCGGCGTCACCTCGGCGGCCGATCCCGCCACCCGCCCCGAGGCACCCATGCCCGACGCCCTCCGCGCCCGCTTCCTGGACGAGGCCCCGCGGGCCTGGGCCGACTACCTCGGCTGGGCGGCCCGGCTGTCCGGAACGTGGTCCAACGACTTCTTCGACCTCCGGGTCGACCCGCCGGTCCGGCTCCGGTCCGCGGCCGGGGTGCTAAAGCGGCGGGGCCGGACGGGCCTGCTGATCGAGTCCGCCCACCGGCCCCACGCCGAGGGGCAGCGGGAGCCGGAGGGGGAGGTCCGCGGGGCCAACGACCGGTACGCCTTCGAGCTGAGCCGCCGTGGGCCGGACGGCCGGTGGCGGGTCCGGGAACTGAAGCTGCTCCCGCCGCCGAACGATCCCGATTACGACCGCGACGACCTCCGGGGCGAGGCGGCCCGGGCGGTCGGCGGCTTCGGGACGGGCGGCTACGGCCTCTGGCTCCCGGCGGCAGTCCGCCGGCCGGGGTTCGCGGTGCTCGGCGCCAGGCCGGGGGAAGACGGCGTGGTCCGGGTGGAGATCGATTACCCGCTCGACAAGACCAACCAGATTCATCGCACCGGCTGGGTCGAGTTCGACCCGGCCCACGACTGGCAGGTCATCCGGTACGAGTTCGCGTGCGGGTACGCCAACGGCGGCCGGAACCGGATTGCCGGCCGGCACGAGTACCGGCCGCTCGCCGGCCGGCGGGTGGTCACGAGTCATGTCACCCGGATCGCCAGCGCCGACCGGACACCGGCCGAGGAGGCCGAGTCCCGGATGTCGTACGACCTGTCCGACGGCGGGTCGGCCGACGAGGCCGAGTTCACCCTGTCGGCGTACGGGCTGCCCGAGCCGGACGGCGACCCCGAGGCGGGCCTGGCCCGGAGCCGGCTGGCCCTCGACCCGGCCGACGGCGAGTTGGGCGAGGTGCCGGCCGGGTGGTACGAGGTGCGGTATCGGGTGACCAACCCGACGGGCGGCCCGGTGGCGGTGGTCGGGCCGCCGCCGGGCTGCGGGATGCGGCTGACGGTCCCGCTGCCGTGGGCGGTCCCGGCCGGCGGGTCGGCGGTGCTGACGGCCGAGCTGCTGGTCCGCGACCCCGGCCCGTTCCACTACGGCTTCGTCGCCTTCGCCGCCGAGGACCGTCTCCGGCGGCTCGTCCTCCCGGTCCGGGGAACGGTGACGCGCGCGGAACGGCAGGGGTGAGGCAGAGTTGAACCGATATTCGGCGTACCGGTACAATGCCGGGGTCGTGGGGACGGGCGGTTCGGACGGGAGAGAATGGTGCCCACCATTCTGGTCGAGGAGGATTTCCCGCGGCCGACCCACCGGTCCGGGCTGGTGTACCGGTTCACCCCGAAGCATCACGACGGCCACGACCCGGACGCCGCCCGGTGGCTGCCAGAACTCACCCGCGACGAGGAGTTCGGGGTGTTCGAGTTGGCCGACGACCGGGCCATAGCGGATGACGACGGGAACCTGTACGGGCTACTCCGCGGCGTGGACGGGGACCTCCGCGATCTGGGCACCTGGGAGCAAGTGATCGCGGAGTTTCCGTTCGCCCGGCCCGGTGAGCCGTGGCACGGCTACCCGGTTTGGCCGGTCAACGGCTCAGCCCCGGAGCACCGCCGCGGCCAAGTTTGCCGGCCGGCAACTGAGGCGTTCGACCGGCTGTTCGACGCCGGACTGATTTCACGTGGCGAGAAGAAGCGGCTCCGTTCGGGGAAGTTGTAATGCACCCTGCCGTACACGCAATTGACCTCGGGGACTTTGAGGTGGTCCACGCCCTGCCGGACCCGGGCGGGGGGGCGGGTTTTTGCTTCGGCTCGGAGGACGGGCGACTGCTCTTAACCGACGAAAACGGCCTCGTCCTGGGCGATCCGGTCCAAGCCGTCACCTCACGCGAGGCAGTAAACGATGTCGTCCGACACGGCGACTACCTGGCGGTGAGTACGCGGGCGGACATCACGTTCATGACCGCGTCTACCGACGAGTCTCTGCGGCGATCGTTGCTCTCTATCGGCGCGCACGGGCTGGCGGTCACCCGGACGGGGGTGTTCGTCGCGTCGGCCGGTCGCCCCGGCTGGGTGTTCGCCGAGCCGCCGCGCGGCGGGCGAGCAGAGCCGGTGGCGACCCAGATCGACTGGCCCGATACGTACATGTACCGTACCGTTGTGCTGGACGACGGCCGCGGGAACGACGTACTCGCCTGCGCGATGCGAAAGGCGGGGGTTGGGGCTGCTCGGTTCAACGGGGCGAAGGGCGGACTTTCGCTGGGCCAACTCACTTACCCGTCGTTCGTCGCCGCCGACCTGTGCGGAATCGGCGGGCCGGCCGACCCTCTCGCCGTGGCTGCGGCCGGGCTCGATGGGACCCTGGTCTTCTACCGTGACGTGCTGACCGACCGGGACCCCCAAGCGTGGCGGATGACCACGATCGAGGGCGAAGTGTACCGAATCATGGCCTGCCACGGCCACCTCGCGGTGCTGACGAGCCGGGCTTTATACCTACTACCCGATGTTGTGACCGAGTTCCTATCAGCCGTCGGCCGGCCGTTACCGGCCCGGGGCTTCGTAATCCCCGTGAAAGCGGTCGACGCGAATGCCGTGGCCGACCGCTACATCCTTGTCGTAAAGGACGACAACATCGTGCTCCGGGTGGACGTCCGGGCCGTCGCCGAAGCTGTGGCACGGAACATCCCAAGCAGTTCTGTCGCCGGGTTAGGCAGCCAGATCGTCTCCCTCCGCGGGGTTGAGTATTTGCGGGAGTCCGCCGCCCGCGCGATGGCGGCGGTCTGACCCCTACCGTCACTTCTCGGCCCGGAACTGGAGGAGGCCGAGGCCTTCCGGGCGGGGGTCGGCGTCGGCCGGGCCGGACCAGGATCGGACACCCTGCCCGGGGACCACCCGGACCACGTTCGCCGCCCACGACCGCCCCGTACCCGGCCGGTCGCCCGTCAGCTCCCACACCGGGATGGCGTACTCCGCGCACCAGCCCGCCTCGGTCCGGCCGAAGGCCACGAAGTACTTCGGGTTCCACGTCCCGTCGCCCCAGCAGTCCTCCGCCAGGCAGCCCCGGTGGTCCACCTGGAACCGGTAGTACGTCTGGTAGTCCCGG
>JAIEQN010000708.1 GCA_019747685.1 Gemmataceae bacterium | reverse complement strand
AACCCGAACTGTTTGGAACCGGACCGTGGCATGGAAATGATCTCCGTAGGGAACCGACCTCGCCGCACCCCGACGACAACGACCACGCCCCCGGTTGTCCGGCGGCGGCCCGGTCGCCGGTCCGGCACCGCGGGGCGGGCCGACCGCCTGTTCGGCCGACTCCCTCCCACCGCCCGACGCCGGGGCCGTTCCGTCGGCCCGGCCCCCGACCGTCTACCGGTTGACCGGGATCACGTCCCCGCCGCGGCCATCCTCGCGGCCGCTCTACCTGTCCCACTGCGCGCTCGTCATTTAGCCCGCCCGGTCGCTCCCCGCCGCGGCCATCCCGCCGTTCACCGGAGGAGGACCGCCATGAGTGCGCCGGTCGCCGGGGCCGCCCCGCCCCGGCCGCGGCCGTGGCTGAGCCGACTCGCCCGGGCCGTCGTCACCGTCGCCGTGATCGCCGCCGCCGGCGGGTACGCCACCCGCGGCCGCTGGGTGCCGGCCCTGTTCCCGGCCGCCCCGGTCGCCGAATCCGACGACCACGACCACGACCACGCCGACGAGGCCGAGCAGGTCCGGCTGTCGCCCCAGGCCCAGAAGAACCTGCGGCTGGCAACCGGCCCGCTTCAGCCCGAGACGTTCTGGAAGACGATCGCCGTCCCCGGGGTGGTGATCGACCGGCCGGGGGTGAGCGACCGCGGCGGCGGCGCCCCCGTAACCGGGGTGGTGAGCCGCATCCACAAGGTCGCCGGCGACCCCGCCCGGCCGGGCGAGGTGCTGTTCACCTTGAGGCTCCTGAGCGAGCCGGTCCACCAGACCCAGACGGACCTGTTCAAGGCGGCCCAGGACCTCACCCTGGCGCGGGCCGAGCGGAAGCGGCTGGCCGACATCGGCGGGGCGGTCGAGGGGAAGAGGCTGATCGAGGCCGACAACCAGATCACCCGGCTGGAGGTGGCCCTCAAGGCGTACCGCCAGGAGCTGCTCACCCGCGGGCTGGCCCCGGACCAGATCGACGGGGTGGCCGACGGCCGGTTCGTCACCGACATCCCGATCCGCGTCCCGGCCGGTGCGTCCGAGTCGGGCGCGAAGGCCGCCGACGCCCCGCCGGTCGAGGTGCAGGAACTCAAGGTCGAACTCGGCCAGCAGGTGCAGGCCGGCCAGACCCTGTGCCTGCTGGCCAACCACCGGCTCCTGTCGGTCGAGGGCCGGGCCTTCCGGGACGAGGTGCCGGCCCTGGAGCGGTCCGTTCGGGAGGGCTGGCCGGTCGAGGTCGACTTCGGCGAGGCCGACGCCCGCGACTGGCCGCCGCTCGGGCCACCGTTCCGCGTCACGACGCTGGCCAACACCATCGACCCGGACGGGAACACCTTCCGGTTCCTCTTGCCCCTGGACAACCAGGCCCGGGCGGTCGAGCGGGCCGGCCGGCCGCTGTGGCTGTGGCGGTTCCGCCCCGGGCAGCGGGTCCGGGTGCTGGTCCGGGCCGAGAAGCTGGACAACGTCTTCGTCCTGCCGGCCGAGGCGGTCGCCCGGGACGGGGCCGACGCCTACGTCTTCCGCCAGAACGGCGACGTGCTCGACCGCAAGCCGGTCCACGTCGTCTACCAGGACCGGCAGCACGCCGTCGTCGCCGACGACGGGAGCGTCCCGGCGGGAGTGTACGTCGCCCGGTCCGGGGCGGCCCAACTGAACCGGATGGTCAAGGCCCAGGCGGCCGGCCCGGCCGGGCACGACCACCACGACCACTGACCGGGGGCGGGCATGCTCGACGGCGTCATCCGCCTCGCCCTCTGCTACCGCGGGCCGGTGCTGCTCGCGGCCGCGGTGCTGATGGCCTACGGCGGCTACCTGGCCACGACGCTGCCCATCGACGTGTTCCCCGACCTCGACCGGCCGCGGGTGGTGTTGTTGACCGAGTGCCCCGGGCTGTCGCCGGAGGAGATCGAGGCCCTGGTCGCCCAGCCGATCGAGACGGCCCTGCTCGGGGCGCCGGGGGTGCAGGCGGTCCGCAGCCGGGCCAGCCAGGGCGTCCTCATCACCTACGCCGAGTTCGGCTGGGGCACCGAAATCCGGGACGCCCGGCAGGTGGTGCAGGAGCGGCTGGCCATGGTCGCCGGCAGCCTGCCGCCGGGCATCCGCCCGCTGATGACCCCGCCGACCTCGATCATGGGCCAAATCCTCCACGCCGGGCTGTACCGGCAGCGGGGGCCGGGCGGCGGGTCGCTGGCCCCGGTCGGCCGCACCGGGCTGCTGGCCGAGCGGGTCGAGACGAACGGCAAGCCCGAACTGGCCGTGTGGCGGCCGGCCGACCGGCACGACCCGGCGACCTGGGAGCGGGTGCCGGTCGAGCACCCGACCTGGGCCGACCGGACGGCCACCTTCACCCTCGCCGGGAAGACGCAGTCCGTCACCTTCCGCACGCCCGGGCAGGAGCGGATGGACCTGCGGGCGGCGGCCGACGGGGTCGTCCGGCCGCGGCTGTTGCGGGAGCCGGGCGTCGCCGAGGTCATCGTCCTCGGCGGCGACCGCAAGCAATATCAGGTGCTGGTCCACCCGGACCGACTGTTGGACTACCGCGTCACCCTGCCGGACGTGGACCGGGCCATCGGCGAGAACAACCTGAACGCCAGCGGCGGGTTCACCGAGGAGGGCCCGGTCGAACGGCCGGCGCGGGTGATCGGCCGGCACGGGCCGGACCCGGCCAAGGTGCTCGACGACCTCCGCAAGATTCCGGTCAGGGCCGGCGGCGACCGGCCGGTCCTGCTCGGGCAGGTGGCCACGGTCGCGGAAGGGCCGGCCCCGGCCCGGGGCGACGCCGGGGTGGACGGGCAGGACGCGGTGGTCGTCACCGTGGTCAAGCAGCCGCACGCCGACACCCGGGCCGTCACCGCCCGCGTGACGGCCGCCCTGCGGGAGGCCGAGGCCGCCCTGCCGGCCGACGCCGTCGTCACCGTCGGCCTGTTCCAGCTCAAGGACTTCATCGACCGCGGCATCTATTACGTCGGCGAGGCCCTGGTCATCGGGGCCGGCCTCGTCGTGGTCGTCCTGTTCCTGTTCCTGCTCAACTTCCGGACCACGGTCATCACCCTGACGGCCATCCCGCTGCCTCTGGTGGTCACGGCGGTGGTGTTCCGGCTGGCCGGGCTGTCGGTCAACGTGATGACCCTGGGCGGGGGCGCCGTGGCGATGGGCGAGCTGGTGGACGCCGCCATCGTGGACGTGGAGAACATCTCCCGCCGGCTGCGGGAGAACGCGGCGTCGGCCGCCCCCCGCACCGGCGACGGGTTCCTGCTCCGGGCGTTGAAGTGGGCCGCGACCTTCCTGATCCGCTTCAGCCTCCGGTACGCCGGCGTACTCTTGCTCCTGACCTGGGTCGTGGTGGCGTACTGCGGGTGGCGGCTGACGACCCTGGGGGCCGACTTCCTGCCGCCGTTCGACGAGGGGTCGGTACAGCTCAACGTCTCACTCCCGGCCGGGTCGTCGCTCCGGGCGTCGAACGAGGTGGCCGCCCTGATCGACGCCAAGCTGCGGGGGATGCGGCAGACGCCCGACAACCCCGGCGGGGACATCCGCCACTTCGTCCGCCGGACCGGCCGGGCCGAGCTGGACGAGCACGCCGAGCCGGTCGGCCGGAGCGAGTACATCCTGTCGCTCAACCCGGACTCGGGGCGGAGCCGGGAGGAGATGCTCTCGACCCTACTCGCCGAGCTACGGGAGGAGGTGCCGGGGGTGGACCTGGAGGCCGAGCAACCGCTGGCCCACCTCATCTCGCACATGCTCTCGGGGGTCACGGCCCCGATCGCCATCAAGATTTACGGGGACGACCTCGACCGCCTCCAGGCCGTGGCCCGGCAGGTGAAGGCCGCCATCGAGGACATCCCGGGCCTGACCCCGCCGGTCATCGACCCGCAAGAAACGGTGGACGAGTTGCACGTCGTCCTCCGCCCGGACGACCTGGCCCGGTACGGGCTGAGCCGGGAGGCCGTCGCCCGGGTGGTCGAGACGGCCCTGAAGGGGGAGGTGGTGTCCCGGGTGGTGGACGGGCCGCGGCGGTTCGACCTGGTGGTCAAGCTCGACGCCCCCTACCGGACCGACTACCACCGGCTCGGGGAGTTGCGAATCGACCTGCCCGGCGGCAAGGGTCAGGTGCGGCTGAAGGACGTGGCCGACCTGCCCGAAGGGGCCGGCGGGCCGAACCAGGTGAACCGGGAGAACGCCCGCCGGCGGGCGGTGGTCCGGTGCAACGTCCGGGGCCGGGACCTGGGGGGCGTGGTGGCCGACATCGAACGGCGGGTCAAGGCCCGGGTGACACTGCCCGAGGGGTACTTCGTCGAGTACGGCGGGCAGTTCGAGGCCCAGCGGTCGGCCACCCGGCTCATCGGCGTTTTGGCCGCGGTGTCGGTGGCCGGGGTGTTCGTGGTCCTGTTCCTGCTCTACCCGTCGGCCCGGATCACCCTGCAAATCCTCAACGCCGTCCCGACGGCCTTCATCGGCGGGGTGGTGGCCCTGGTCGTTACCGGCCAGACGCTGACGGTGGCGAGTTCGGTCGGGTTCGTGTCGCTCGGCGGGATCGCCGTCCGCAACGGCATCCTCCTGGTCATCCACTACGTTCACCTGATGAAGGAAGACGGGCTGCCGTTCCGCAAGGAAACGATCCTCCGGGGGAGCCTGGAGCGGCTGGCCCCGGTGCTGATGACCGCCCTGACGGCCGGGATCGGGCTGGTCCCGCTGGTCGCCGGCGGGCAGAAGCCGGGGCTGGAAATCCTCTACCCGGTGGCCACCGTCATCCTCGGCGGGCTGGTCACCTCGACCCTGTGCGAGTTCCTCCTGCACCCCGGGCTATTCTGGAAGTTCAGCGGGGCCGACGCCGACCGGCTGGCCCGCGGCGGGGCGGGCGAGGACAGCCGACTCCCGTAGGGCCCGCCCCGCCTGCCGCCCGGATTTCTGGTGGCACAGGCCTCCCGGCCTGTGCTGACCCCGCACAGGCCGGGAGGCCTGTGCCACCAGAGTACGAGACCTTCCCCATTCCTCGAAAGGGCTGACATGACGACGGCGAAACTCCTCGGGCTGGGCGTGCTGGCGGCCGGGCTGGCCGCGCTCGGCTGCGACAAGCCGGCCGACCCCCCGAAGGCCGAGGCCAAGCGGGCGGCGGCGAAGGGCGAGCACGACCACGGGGCCGGCCCGCACGGCGGCACCGTCATGGAGTTCGGCAAGTACCACGCCGAGTTCTGCGTCGACCACGCGAAGAAGCAGGCGACGGTGTACATCCTGGACGGGAAGGTCAAGTCCCCGGTCCCGATCGCCGCCGACAAGCTCTTGTTGAGCATCAAGGAGCCGCGGTTCCAGGCCGACCTGGTGGCCGCCCCGCAGGACGGCGACCCGGCCGGGAAGGCGTCCCGGTTCGTGGCCACCCACGACGCCCTGGGCAAGGAGCAGGAGTTCGAGGGGACGGTGGGCGGGAAGGTCGACGGCACCCCGTACCTGGGCGACTTCAAGGAGGAGCCGGACCACGACCACAAGCCCGGCGGGAAGTGACCCGCCCGGGCCGCGGGCCCGGTCACGCGGCCCGCCGGCCCGCCCGCCGGCGGGCGTAGCCGGCCAGCGTGAGGCCGCCGAGGCCGGCGGCCGCCAGCCCGGACGGCTCGGGGACGGCCGTGGCCGTGTACACCCCGAACGTCCCGTCCTCCAGCAGGGCGTAGAAGGCGATCCGGTTGCCGCTGAGCTGGTCGGTCGACAGCCCCAGCGAGGCCCCGACGATCCGCCGGCCGTCGATCCGGGTGTTGGTGTCCAGCACCTCGAACAGCCCGCCGCCGAGGTCCGCGTAGATGCCCCCCGTCCCGGCCGAGTCGACCCCGAAGAAGGCCACGTTCCGGCCGTCGACCGAGACCTCGAACCCGAACCCGCTGAACGTCCCGACCCCGCCGGGGACGGGCGTGTTGGTGTCGGCCAGCACGGACAGGGCGCCGGCCTCCCAGGTGTAGATGCCGAGCGGGCCGCCCCGCCCGTCCATCCCGACGAACGTCACCACCCCGTCGGCCACCGACGGGCCCCCGAAGGCGAAGAAGTTGCCGGTCCCGCCCGGGACCGGGGTGTCGCTGTCGGCCACCACCGTCAGCAGCCCGCCGGACTCGACGTAGATGCCGTCCCGGAAGGTCATCGGGGCCACCTCCCGGGAGCCGAAGAAGGCCACGTCCGGGCCGTCGATCGCCGCCCCGGACACGCCCTGGAACGCCCCGCCCCCGCCCGGCTGGGGGGTGTTCGTGTCGGCGACGACGGCCAGCCCGCCGCCGGCGGTGGTCCGGTACAGGCCGGCCAGCCCGCCCGCCCCGGCCGCCCCGAACACCACGTCCACCCCGTCCGTGTCGGCCGGCCCCTCGCCGGCGCCGAACCGGGTGAACGGGCCGGCCCCGCCCGGCTGGGGCGTGGACAGGTCGGCCACCCGGACCAGGGACCCGCCGATGTCCGTGTAGACGCCCTGCTGGCCGCCGGCCCCGGACCCGAGGAAGGCGACCCTCCCGCCGGCGATGGCAGGCACGGTCAGGCCGGTGAAGGTCCCGGTCCCGCCGGGGATCGGGGTGGCCGTGTTGTACAGCACCCCGAGCGACCCGGGGCCGCCGGCGTAGATGCCCCGGTCGGTACTCATCCGGCCGGTCCCGTAGAAGACCACCTGCGGGCCGATCACCGGGAAGGTGAAGAAGCGGAAGTCGCCCGTCCCGCCGGGGACCGAGGTGTGGGTGTCGGCCACCGTCTCGATCCGGATCGGGCCGGCCGGGGTCGTCCCGGCCGCCAACGCCAAGGCGAGTGTCGTAAGGGCGATGCGTCGCATGAAAATCATCCCCCGGGCGAGGTCGGTTCACCGACCCGATTGTCCCGGACCGGGGCCGGACAGTCAACCGCCGACCGGGCCGAGGGGGGGTGATGCTCAGGCGGGTTAGTCTCACCCGGATTTGTTCGGCCGCGACCGGATTCGTCAGCCGCGGGGTGTGTGCCCGGGCTGGAACCATCCGGGCGGTTACGGGGTGACGAACTGAAGCCCGGTACGGGGGACGACCGCCTCGTCCGGGGCGGACCCCGGCGGGTTATGCCGCCACGGGATGCCGCCGGCCGCGGTCGTGAAGCCGTGGTCGAAGAGCATCCGCAGCTCGTCCTTGTCGAACCGGACGCTCTCCGGGTTCACGTCGACGCTCGCCGGCAGGGCGACCAGGTTGAACCGGGCCCCGGCCGCGCTGGCCTCGGCGTAGACCCGGTACAGCTCGGCCCGGTAGATCGAGTGCAGGGCGTTCGAGACGCTCAGCCCGACCGTCGCCAGGGTCCGGGTCGTCTTGTCGAGCGGGTCCCGCCACACCTTCCCGGCGGTGACGACGTACACGTCCGACCCGGCGGTCAGCCCGTCGGCGGTCCGGACGAACGCCTGTACCACCCCGCCGGCGTCGGCGTGCAGCTCGGTGTACCGGACCCCGTTGACCTCGACCTCGAACGGGACCGGCGGGGCGTACACCGGGATCGAGCAGGCGGCCAGGAGGACCTTGCGGACCAGGTCGTCGGCGTCCGGCCGGCCGGAGCAGGCGATGGCCCCGAGGTCCCAGACGGCCGGGCGGTGGGTGGTCACGTTGATGGTGGCCACGAACAGCCGCCGGCCGTCCCGGTGGGCCTGGCGGAAGTCGGCCATCGCGGCCGGGTCGAGTTCCCGGGCGATCAGGTCGGCCAGCGGCTCGGCCGAGGTCAGCCCGTCGCCCCGGATCGCCCCGCGGATCGGGCGGGGCCGGAACACGTTCTGGCGGGTCAGGTTGGTGAACGCGGCGGCCATCCGGCCGTCGTACTTCGGCCCGAGGTAGGCATACGCGGCGATCAACGCCCCGCTGCTGATCCCGGTGACGGCGTCGAACGCCGGGCGGCAGCCGTTGGCCGTCCACCCGGCCAAGAGGCCGGCCGTGTACGCCCCGAACTTCCCCCCGCCGGAGACGACCAGCACCTTCACCGGCCGGCCGGCCTGCATCGGCGACGGCTTCCCCTGCCGGACCTCGTCCAGTTGGGCCGCCAGGGTGACTTCCGGGTCGGGGTACGGGTCGGTCTGGCCGGACCGGTTGAGCCACGGCCGGTCGATCACGGACACCGGCGGGTTGACCACCGACCGGCCGGAACAGCCGAGGAGCGCCGCCGCGGCCGCGAGGACGAGGCCGGCGAGCAGGGCCGGTTTCCGGCGGAAGGGAGAGGCGGCCATCCGTCGATGTCCCCGGCGCACAACGTCGCAGACGCACCGGGAGATACCGCCGGCCGGGCGGGCGGTCAAGACAAGGAAAAGGGCAAAAGGAGAAAGGAAAAACAGGCGGGGCGGTGCTGCCGCTACGACCGGGCGGCCCGGAGGGCGCCGCGGTGGCGGTGGACCTTGGCGACGGCCTCGGCGACCTGCCCGGCGTCGGCGGCGGTGCCGGACAGGACCGGGTGGTGCAGGACGACGCAGCCGTGATGTGCCGCGGTGGCGTGGGGCAGCGGGCCGGCCGCCCGGAACCGGGACGGCGACCGGCCGACGTGCAGGGCGTTAAACCCGGCGTCGAAGGCCACCCCTTCCGCCCGGAGGGCCTGGACGAAGAGGCCGCGGGACAGGCCGAAGGCGTCGGCGTCGTACCGGAAGCCGACCTTGTAATAGGCCGGGGCCGAGTCGGAGACGGCGTTCTCGAAGGGCACGAGGCCGGGCGGGAGGTGGGCGGTCAAGAGTCGCACCATCTCGGCCCGGTGGGCGGTGGCGGCCGGGAAGTTGGCCAGTTGCGGCCGGAGGGCGGCGGCCTGGAGTTCGCTCAGCGGGGCCCACTGCTGGAGGCCGCGGTGCAGCCAGAGCTTGGCCCGCTGGTGAAGTTGCGAGTCGCGGAACAAAAGGGCCCCGCCGCGGCCGGCGGTCAGGAGTTTCGACCCGCCGAACGAGAGCGTCCCGACATCGCCCCAGGTGCCGACCGGCCGGCCCTGGACGGTGGCCCCGGGGCACTGGGCGGCGTCCTCCACCACCCCGACGCCGTGCCGTCGGGCCAGTTCCATCACCTCCCGCATCGGGATAATGCCGCCGTGCAGGTGGGAGCAGACGACGGCCTTCGTGGCCGGCGAGAACGCGGCTTCGAGGTTGGCCGGGTCGAGGTTCCAGTTGTGCGGGGCCACATCGACGAGGACCGGCTTGGCCCCGAGGGCGTGGACGGTGAGGAAGGTCGACTCGTACTCGTAGGCGGCGAGGACGACCTCGTCGCCGGGGCCGACCTTGAGCGCCCGCAGGGCGGCCTCGACGGCCAGGGTGCCGCTGGCGCAGGTGAGGGCGTGCGGGACCTGATGGAAGGCGGCCAGTTCGGCTTCGAGGGCGGCGACGTGGGGGCCGTGGTATCGGCCCCACTCGCCGGCGGCGACGGCGGCCGCGAGTGCGGCCCGAACGTCGG
>JAIEQN010000345.1 GCA_019747685.1 Gemmataceae bacterium | reverse complement strand
CGGGTACGAGCTGATCGACGGCTACCTGCGGGAGAAGAACATGGGCCAGGAGTCGGCCGCGATCAACGCCCGGATCAACTACTTTTTGCAGCTCGTAGTCATGCCCGCGCGGCTCGGCGAGCTATTCGACTCGGAGTCCATGTACCGGTGCTTCCCGAGCCGCCCGCGGCAGGTCCGCCGGCCGGACGTGTCGTACATCCGCCGCGACCGGCTCCCGAACGGCCGGGTGCCGATCGGCATCTGCCGGGTGGCCCCGGACCTGGCCGTCGAGGTCATCTCGCCGGGGGACGGGTACTACGAGGTGGACGAGAAGGTCGCCGACTACTTCGACGCCGGGGTGCCGCTGGTCTGGGTGGTCAGCCCGAAGACGCGGACGGTGCTGGTCTACCACGCCGACGGCTCGGCCCGACGGCTCCGGGACACCGACGACCTGACCGCCGACCCGGTCGTCCCCGGGTTCCGGGTCCGGGTGGCCGACCTTTTCCCGAACCCGCCGGAGGCCGCGGACGAACAAGCCGCGTCGGAGGCGCCGACGGCCGAATGAGAGTCGCCGTCCTGTCCGGCGGCCGCGGCTGGCACGTCGCCGACCTGATCCGGGCCGCCGCCGAGCAGGGCCACGCCGCCGAGGCCGTCGACTTCCGGACGGTCGCGGCCGGGGTCGGGCTGGGGCAGCCGCTCGCCGGGTTCGACGCCGCCCTCGTCCGCACCATGCCGGCTGGGTCACTCGAACAGGTGGTGTTCCGGATGGACATCCTGCACGCCGCGGCCGCGAGCGGCGTGACGGCGCTGAACCCGCCGCGGGCGGTCGAAACCTGTGTGGACAAATATCTCACCAGCGCGCGGCTGTTCGCGGCCGGACTGCCGACGCCGGACACACATGTCGCCCAGCGGGCCGACGACGCCCTGGCCGCGTTCGAGCGGTTGGGCGGCGACGTGGTGGTCAAGCCGGTCTTCGGGTCCGAGGGCCGCGGCATGGTCCGGCTGACCGACCCGGAGACCGCTTGGCGGACGTTCCACGCCCTCGACCGGACCGGGCAGGTGATCTACCAGCAGCGGTTCGTCCGCCACCCCGGCTGGGACCTGCGGGCGTTCGTCCTCGGCGGGCGGGTGATCGCCGCGATGAAACGGACCGCCCGCGGCGACTGGCGGACGAACGTGGCCCTCGGCGGGACGGCCGAGCGGGTCGAGCTGGCCCGGCCGGAGGCCGAGCTGGCGGTCCGGGCGGCGGCCGCCGTCGGCTGCCCGGTGGCAGGGGTCGATCTTCTGCCCGGCCCGGGCGGCGAGCTGTCGGTCATCGAGGTAAACGCCGTCCCCGGCTGGCGGGCCCTGGCCCCGGTCAGCGGGACCGACATCGCCGCGGCCGTCGTGCGGTACTTGGCCGAGGAGTACCGGCCGTGACCGAGTACGAGCCGGCGAAGATCGCCATTGACTACGACCGTGACGCCGAGGTCGCTTGTATCTGGGAGGTCGCCGCCCGCAAGATGGGAAACGTCCACCCGCGGGCGGAATACCGGGACCTCGGGTTGGTGGACTTCCTACTCAGCGCGGCCGCCATCCGGTCCACCTTCCGGCTCGTCGGACACTCTAGTTTAGGCTGGAACGTCCTCCTCGCGGTTCGGCAGACTCGCACCGCTGTAGGGAGTAACACCAACCTCGGGATGATCCTGCTACTCACCCCGTTGGTCGATGCCTGCCTCCGGCCAGGGTCATTGCGGGAGGCAACATCGGAGGTACTCAGCGGGCTGACCGTCCGGGACACCGAGCATGTCTACCGAGCCATTCGCCTGGCTAACCCCGGCGGGCTGGGCGACGCCCCCGAGCAAGATGTCCGGGCCGAGCCGACCCTCACCCTGCTCGACGCGATGAAGCTGGCGGCCGACCGGGACATGGTGGCCCGGCAATACTCCAACGGCTTCGCCGACGTGTTCGACTTCGGCGTCCCCGCGTTCCTCGACGCCCTCGGCCGGTTCGGGTGCGTCGAGGCCGCGGTCATCGACTCACAACTGCGGTGGCTGGCCGAGTACCCGGACTCGCTCATCGCCCGCAAGAACGGCCCGGCCGCCGCCGAGGAGGTCCGCCGCCGGGCGGCGGACCTCCTCCGGCTCGGCGGCATCGCCACCCCCGAGGGCCGCCGGGCCGGGGTCGCCCTGGACAAGTACCTCCGCTCCGACGGCAACAAGCTCAACCCCGGGACCACCGCCGACCTGATCACCGCCTGCCTGTTCGTCGCCCTACGCGAGGGCAAGGTCGCCCCGTCGGCCCCGTTCCGCTGGCCCGCCGAGGACTGGCTATGACCCCCGATCGGTACACCGTCCGCATCGAGAAGGACCAGCTCGTCTTCTGCTGCGGCCACTTCATCAGCTACGACGACCACCGCTGCGAGCGGCTGCATGGGCACAACTACCGGGCGGCCGTCGAGGTCGGCGGGCCGCTCGGCCCGGACTGGTACGTGGTCGACTTCGTCGCCCTCAGGGCGAGGGCCAAAGAGATCACCGACGAACTCGACCACCACATGCTGGTGGCCACCCGGAACCCGGTCATCCTGGTGGAAGAGGCCGGCCCGGCCGTCCGGGTCCGGTACAAGGACCGGGAGTGGGTCTTCCCGCAAGACGATTGCGTCCTCCTGCCGATCGAGAACACGACCGCCGAGCTGATCGCCCGGTACGTCGCCGGCCGGCTGCTGGCCGCCCTGCGGGGCCGGCACGGGTACACCCCGGAAGTCCTCCGCGTCGAGGTCGAGGAAGGCCCCGGCCAGTCGGCCGCGGTCGAACTCCGGCCGTAGCCTGCCCCGCCCCCGCCGGTTCCCCTTTTTTTCCCACCCCCGTTCGGGTATGACTCGCCGGCCGGGCCGACCGTCACGGCCGGGCGGGGGGTACGGTCCGGACGGAAAAACCGGCTCAAACGCCCCCGCCGCCCGGCCGATACTAGCTCCGCACCGCCGCCCTCCCCGGCGGCCGGCCGACGCCGACCCCGCCGCACGACGCGGCCGGTTCCACCGGGCAGGGAAGCTTGGACATGCCGAACCCGAAGATTCACACCCTGGACGAGCTGGTCCCGATCCTCGACCGGCACCGGGCCGACGGCCGGCGGATCGTCCACTGCCACGGCGTCTTCGACCTCTTGCACATCGGCCACGTCCGCCACTTCGAGCAGGCCAAGAAGCTCGGCGACGTGCTGGTCGTTACCCTGACCCCCGACCGGTTCGTGAACAAGGGGGCCGGCCGGCCGGCGTTCACCGACAGCCTCCGGGCCGAGTTCCTGGCCAACCTGACCAGCATCGACTACGTCGCCGTCAACCACTGGCCGACGGCGGTGGACACCATCCACCTGCTCCGCCCCCACGTGTTCGCCAAGGGGAGCGAGTTCCAGAACCTCCAGGACACCATCGGCCACGTCTCGAAGGAGGGCGAGGCGATCCGGGCCATCGGCGGGGAGATCGTCTTCACCGAGGACATCGTCTACAGCTCGTCGGCCCTCATCAACCAGTACATGAGCCAGTACCCGGACCACGTCCGGGAGTTCCTATCCGACTTCGCCGCCCGGTACCCGGCCGAGGACGTGCTGGCCCCGCTCCGGGCCGCCGAGGGCCTGAAGGTCCTCGTCGTCGGCGAGACGATCATCGACGAGTACTCGTACTGCGAGGCCATCGGCAAGAGCGGCAAGGAGCCGGTCTTGGCCACCCGCTACCTCGGCACCGACCGGTTCGGCGGCGGGGTGCTGGCGTGTGCCAACCACGCGGCCAACTTCGCCGAGCGGGTCGACGTGTTCACCATGCTCGGCGAGGGGATGGACCAGGAGGACTTCGTCCGCGGGGTGCTCAAGCCGAACGTCACCCCGTACTTCGTCGAGAAGCGGAACTCGCCGACGATCGTCAAGAAGCGATTCGTCGAGAAGTACCTGTCGCAGAAGATGTTCGAGGTCTACCGGATGAACGACGAGGCCCTGGACCCCGGGGCCGACGCCGACCTGTGCGACCGGCTGCGGGCCATCGTCCCGGACTACGACGTGGTCATCGTCGCCGACTACGGGCACGCGATGCTGACGCCCGACGCCATCGACGTGCTGTCCCGGCACAGCCGGTTCCTGGCCGTCAACACCCAGTCGAACGCCGGCAACCACGGGTTCAACATGATCTCCAAGTACCCGCGGGCGGATTACGTCTGCCTGGCCCAGCGGGAGGTCGCCCTGGAGACCCGGAGCCAGCGGCTGACGCCCGACGAGATGGTCCGGCACGTCGCCCACCGGCTCCACTGCCCGCGGGTGATGATGACCCGGGGGAGCGCCGGGACGATGTTCTTCACCGCCCCGGCCGAGACCCACCGGGCCCCGGCGTTCGCCACCAAGGTCGTCGACCGGGTCGGTGCCGGCGACGCCGTCCTGTGCGTCACCAGCCTGGCGGTGGCGGCCGGGGCCAAGCCCGAGTTCGTCCCGTTCATCGGCAACGTGGTCGGGGCCGAGGCCGTCACCATCCTCGGCAACCAGCGGTCGATCGAGCGGATCCCGCTGTACCGGCACATCGAGTGCCTGCTCAAGGTCCACCGGTCCGAGAAGGCCGCCCCGACGACGTACAAGATGGCGGGCTAGGAGTTTCGAGTTTCAAGTTCAGAGTTTCGAGTTGAAGACGAGCCGAACGCCTCGACCGCCCGCGGAAGGCCGGTCCGACTCGAAACTTCAAACTCGAAACTCGAAACTGTCCCGAAGGGAATCGATGAGCGACAAGCAGACCGTGCTGGTCACCGGCGGGGCCGGGTACGTCGGGTCGGTCCTGGTCCCGAAGCTCTTGGCCGAGGGCCATTCGGTCCGGGTCCTCGACACCTACTGGTTCGGGGACGACGTGCTGGCCGCCGTCAAGGGCCATCCGCACCTGACCGAGATCAAGGCCGACATGCGGGACCGGGCGGTGGTCGACCGGGCCGTCAAGGGCTGCACCGCCGTCATCCACCTGGCCTGCGTCAGCAACGACCCGAGCTTCGAGCTCGACCCGTCGCTCGGCAAGTCGATCAACTACGACGCCTTCTTCCCGCTCGTCGAGCTGTCCAAGAAGCACGGCGTTAAGCGGTTCGTCTACGCCTCCTCGTCCAGCGTGTACGGAATCAAGGAAGAGGAGAACGTCACCGAGGAACTGCCGCTCCTGCCGCTGACCGACTACTCGAAGTACAAGGCCCTGTGCGAGGACGTGCTGCACGCCGAGCGGTGCCCGGGGTTCACCACCCTCATCCTCCGGCCGGCGACCGTCTGCGGGTACTCGCCCCGGCTGCGGCTCGACCTGTCGGTCAACATCCTGACCAACCTGGCGGTGAACAAGCGGGAGATCACCGTCTTCGGCGGCAGCCAGCACCGCCCGAACCTGCACATCCAGGACATGACCGACCTGTACTGCCTGACCCTGAAGTGGCCGGCCGAGAAGATCGACGGGAAGGTGTACAACGCCGGGTGGCAGAACCTGACCATCGCCGAGATCGCCGACTGCGTCCGGTCGGTGGTCGGCGACGACGTGCGGATCGTCACCTCTAAGACCGCCGACCTCCGGTCGTACCGGGTGTCCAGCGCGAAGATCAAGCGGGAGCTGGGCTGGGAGCCGCGGTACACGGTGACGGACGCCGTCCGCGAGCTGGTCGCGGCGTTCCAGGCCGGGAAGATTCCGGACTCGCTCACCGCCCCGCGGTACTCGAACATCAAGACGATGAACGCCTACCTCGCCGGCAAGGCGACGAAGGCGGCGTAGCCGAGAATGACGAGCGACCTGTCGGTGGTGGTGCCGAACTACAACCACGCCGGGTATCTGCCCCGCGCGCTCGACGCCCTGTTAACCCAGAGCGTCCGGCCGCGGGAAATCCTCGTCGTCGACGACGCCTCCACCGACGACAGCCGGCGGGTGATCGAGGGGTACGCCCGCCGGCACGACCTAATCCGCCCTGTCTGGGCCGACCGGAACGCCGGCGTCGAGGTCACCCTGAACCGCGGGGCCGCCCTCGCCGCCGGCCGGTTCGTCTACCTGACCGCGGCCGACGACTACGTCCTGCCGGGGTTTTTCGAGAAGACTCTGGATGTCCTGAGCCGTCACCCGGCGGCCGGGCTGTGCCGGACCAACGACTCGTTCCGGGTCGGGGACGGGCCGGTCGAGCCGAACCCGGCCGGGTGGGGCGCCGAACCCGGCTACCTGACCCCGGCCGAGGTCGCCGCACGGCTGCGGCATACCATCCCGGGACACGCTTCGATCGTTCGCAAGGACGCCCTCCTCCGGGTCGGCGGGCTGCGGCCGGCCCTACGCTGGTACAGTGATTGGTTCGCCAACCTCTGCATCGCCTTCCGCGACGGGGCGTGTCACGTCCCGGAAGCCCTGGCGGTCCGTGTCCTGCTGCCGGAGAACTACTCGGCCGGGGCGAAGGCCGGCCCGGAACACGTCGCCGTCCTGGCCGAAGTCCTCCGGCTGCTCGCCACGCCCGAGTTCGCCGACGTGGCCCCGTACTTCCGCCGCAACGGGGCCATGACCTTCTTCGGCCCCGACCTGATCCGGGCCGCGGCCCGCCGGCCGGACTTGTGGCACCCGGACGTGCTCGGCTTCGTCAACGGCTTCCGTACAGAGCAGTACGAAGAGCTACTGACGGACCAGGACCCGAACGTCCGGGCGGTGGCCGAGTTCTTCCTCGGGCCGTTCTGGCGCGAAGCGGCCGAGCGACGCGCGCAACAGGCATACCAGCTCGCCCGACTGGCGGACGAGTTGGAGCAGGCCCGCCGACAGGTCCCGCCGGCCGGGGCCGCGGCCAAGCTGCGGTGGCTCGCCGGCCGGGCGGCCGGTTGCGTCTTCCGGACCGCGGGGTGAACGATGCCGAAGCTCGGGGAGGTCAACTTCGTCCGGGCGATCGGGGCGGCCGGCGCCCGCCACGCCCTCGACAAGCCGTTCTCCGACCCCAAGTGCGGGCTGTACCTGGGCGACCTGGGGGTCGTCCTCGGGCTGCTGCCGCCGCCGCCGGCCCGGGTCCTCGATCTGGGCACCGGCCCGGGGTGGACGACGGTGTTCCTGGCCCGCCGCGGGTACGACATCGTCGGCCAGGACATCTGCGGCGACATGATCGAGCTGGCCGAGCAGAACCGCGACCGGTACGGGGCGTGGTCGGCGTCGTTCGTCGTCCAGGATTACGAGGGGATGCCGTACCGGGACGAGTTCGACGCCGCCCTGTTCTACGACGCCCTGCACCACGCCGAGGACGAGCGGCAGGCCCTGGCGGCGGTGTACGCGGCCCTCAAGCCGGGCGGGGTGTGCATCACCATCGAGCCGGGCGAGGGGCACGCGGCCGCGTCCGGCGAGGCCGTCGCCGCCTTCGGCGTGACCGAGAAGGACATGCCCCCGCACCACGTCATCGCCGCCGGCCGGGCGGTCGGGTTCCGGTCGTTCCGGGTTTACCCGCGGGCGGCCGAGCCGCGGCTGGTACATGGGGTCGGGGCCGACGGCCCGACGTTCCCGGCCAAGCCCGGGCGGTGGCGGGCGGCCGCGGGGTTCGCCCGGAAGACCCTGCGGGCGCTGCTCAAGGGGACCCGGGACGCCGACCACACGTTCCTGTTCGGCCTGCCGCCCGACGCCGTCCTGCGGGACGGCAACGTGGTCTGGATGGAGAAGTGACCCGCACGTCCCCCGCCCGGGCAAGTCCGGTTGATTTCCCCGCCGGGCCGGCGCACAATGCCGCCCCGCCGCCCCCAGCCAGGAAGGCGACCCGATGACGGCGACCGCTTCCCCCCGCCTCGACCGCCGGTCGAAAGACCTCCGCAGGGTCATCGTCGGGGTCCTCCAGAAGGCCCGCCGCGGGCACGTCGGGGCGGCCTACTCGCTGATCGAAATCCTCCGCGTCCTGTACGACGACGTGCTCCGGTTCGACCCAAAAAACCCCAAGTGGGCCGACCGCGACCGGTGCATCCTGAGCAAGGGGCACGGGTGCCTGGCCCTGTACGCCCTCCTGGCCGACAAGGGGTATTTCTCGGCCGCGGAGCTGGACAAGTTCTGCGCCGCCGACGGCATCCTCGGCGGCCACCCGGACGCCGGGAAGGTGCCGGGGGTGGAGGCCAGCACCGGGGCGCTGGGGCACGGGCTGCCGATCGGGCTGGGGATGGCCCTGCACCTGCGGCTGGCCGGGTCCTCGGGCCGGGTGTTCGTCGTCCTCGGGGACGGCGAGTGCAACGAGGGGTCGGTCTGGGAGGCGGCCATGTGTGCCGGCAAGCACAAACTGACCGGCCTCACCGCGATCGTCGATTACAACAAGCACCAGAGCTACGCCAGTACCAAGGAAGTTCAGGACCTGGAGCCGTTCGCCGACAAGTGGCGGAGCTTCGGGTTCGCCGTCCGGGAGGTCGACGGGCACGACGTGCCGGCCCTCCGGGCGACCTTCCGGTCGGCCCCGTTCGCCCCGGACAAGCCGTCGGCCGTGATCTGCCACACGGTCAAGGGGAAGGGCGTGGGGTTCGCCGAGAACAACATGAAGTGGCACCACAAGAACAAGGTCACCGACCAAGAGGTCGAGGCCCTGCTCGCCGCCATCGAGGGGGCCTGACCGATGCGCGAGAACTGCCTGAAGATGGTGTACGAGCTGGCCAAGACCGACGACCGGGTCGTGTTCATCGGCTCGGACCTCGGGGTCGGGGTGCTGGCCGAGTTCAAGAAGGAGATGCCGGCCCGCTTCTTCATGGAGGGGGTGGCCGAGCAGAACCTGGTCGGCGTCGCCGCCGGGATGGCGATGGAAGGGCGGGTCGTGTACCTGAACACGATCGCCACGTTCTTGAGCCGGCGGTGCTACGAGCAGGTGGCGGTCGACCTCTGTCTGCACAACGTCAACGTCCGGCTGATCGCCAACGGCGGGGGGGTGGTGTACGCCCCGCTCGGGCCGACGCACCTGGCGATCGAGGACATCGCCATCATGCGGGCGCTGCCGAACATGACGGTGGTGGCCCCGGCCGACTCGGTCGAGATGATCCGGTTCATGAAGGCGTCGGTCGATCACCAGGGGCCGATCTACATCCGGGTGGCCAAGGGGCACGACCCGATCGTGACGGCCGACATCACCGGCCCGTTCGTGATCGGCGAGGCGGTGCCGATGCGGGACGGCGGCGAGGTCTTGCTGGCCACCACCGGGGTCGGCCTGCAAGTCTGCCTGGCGGCCGCGGACCGGCTGGCGGCGGCAGGCGTGAAGGCCGGCGTCCTGCACTTCCCGACCGTCAAGCCGCTGGACGTGAAGGCCCTGCACGCCCACGCCGAGCAAGCCGCCGCGGTCGTGACGGTGGAAGAACACACGGTCATCGGTGGGCTGGGTGGTGCGGTCGCTGAGTACGTCGCCGAAACGGACCTGCTGGCCACCCGCCGGTTCAAGCGGGTCGGCATCCCGGACGTGTTCCCGAGCGTCTA
>JAIEQN010000409.1 GCA_019747685.1 Gemmataceae bacterium | reverse complement strand
GGCTGACGACCGGGCCCGGCAGGCCGAGGTGGACCGGGCGGCGGCCGAGGTCGAGGCCCGGGAGCAGCGGAAGCGGCGGCGGGTGGTGCAGTGGGCGGCCGGGGCCGGGGCCGCCGTCCTGCTGCTCGGGATCGCAGGGACCACCGCCGGGCTAATCGTGGCCCGAGAACAGCGGGACGCGGCCGACGCGGCCCGGCGGGCCGAGGGTCAGCGGGCTGAGGGCGAGGCCCGGGCCAAGGAGCAGACCCAAAAGCGGCTGTCCCAGATCGAGAGGGGGGTGGAGCTGTTCGCCGGGATGCTCAAGGGCATCAACCCCCATAACGAGGCGATCGGCGGGCCGACGCTGTACGAGCAGCTGCGGGAGCGGGCCGAGCGGGCGGCCGACCAGCTCGACGGGGAGGCGGTCGGCGACCCGCTGGCGGTCGCCCGCCTGCAGACCATCCTGGGCGGCACCCTGCTGGAGCTCGGCAACGCCCCGAAGGCTGTCGCCGTGCTGGAGGCTGCGGCCGCCACCCGGGGGAGCATACTCGGGGCCGACCACCCGGACACCCTGACCACCCTGAGCAACCTCGGCGAGGCGTACCGGGCCGTCGGCCGGGTGGCCGAGGCGGTGCCACTGCTGGAGCGGGTCCGGGACGAGTCCGCGGTCAAGCTCGGGGCCGGCCACCCGGACACCCTGACCACCCTGAACAACCTGGCTGCGGCGTACCTCTCGGCCGGTCGTGCGGCCGAGGCGGTGCCGCTGCTCGAGCGGGTCCGGGACGCCCTGACGGTCCGGCTCGGGGCCGGCGACCTGGACGCCCTGCTGGCCTTGAACAACTTGGCCGCGGCGTACCAATCCGTCGGGCGGTTGGGGGAGGCCGTCTCCCTTTACGAGCGGGTCCGGGACGGGCAGACGGCCCGGCTCGGGGCCGGCCACTCGGACACCCTCGCCACCCTGGGCAACCTGGCCGAGGCGTACCGGGAAGTCGGGCGGGTCGGCGACGCGGTGCCGCTGCTCGAGCGGGTCCGGGACGCCCGCGTGGCCAAGCTCGGGGCCGACCACCCGGACGCCCTCACCGCCGTCGGCAGCCTGGCCCGGGCGTACGCGGCCGCCGGACGGGTCGATGAGGCGGTGCCGCTGCTCGAGGACTGTCTGCGGCGGCGGCGGGCGAAGCTCGGTCCGGATCACCCGGACACCCTCACGACGAAGGAAAACCTCGCGGTCGCCCGGACCCTGCTCGCGGCCGAGGGGCGGTACCGGGCGACGGCGGCCGAGAAGGGGCCGGGCCACATCGACACGCTCCTCGCCCGCCGGGATCTGGCCCAGGTCCACATGTTCTGCAACCGGCTGGACGACGCGGAGGCGATCCTGTGTGAGGTGCTCGACGGGATGAAAGACCGGCCGCCGGACGACCCGATCGCGTCGTTCACCGTCCGGGTACTCCGGAAGTGCCTGGCCGACCGGCAGCGGTTGTACCCGGACGCCTGGGCGACGTTCAACACCCATTCGCTTCTCGGCGGGGCCCTGCTCGGGCGGGGCAAGCCGGCCGAGGCCGAGCCGCTGTTACTCGCCGGGTACGAGGGGATGAAGGAGCGGGCGAAGACCATCCCGCCGGTCGGCCGGGTCCGGCTGGCCGAGGCGGCCGACCGGCTGGTCGATCTGTACGAAGCGCTGGGCCGGCCGGACGAGGCCAAGAAGTGGCGGGCCGAGCGGGCCAAGTACCCGCCGCCGGCGGCCGTCGCCCCGCCGCCGCGGGAGGCGAAGCCGTAGGACACCCGGGCCGGTACGACCCGACCGACAGACACGAGCACCGCCCGCGATGACCGCCGACACTGACACCGATCCCGGCCGCCGGCCGGGGCCGCCGGGCCGCCTCTTGGGCGTCGACTACGGCACCGTCCGGGTCGGGCTGGCCGTCACCGACCCGGACCGGATCATCGCCTCCCCGCTGGAGACTCTGACCCGCCGGGACGAGGCGGCCGACGCGGCGTACTTCCACCGGCTGGTCGCGGCCGAGCGGGTCGCCGGCCTCGTCGTCGGGCTGCCGATGCACACCGGCGGGGAGGAGGGCGCGAAGGCGGCCGAGGCCCGCCGGTACGGGGCCTGGCTGGCCGCCGTTACCGGGTTGCCGGTGGTCTTCTGGGACGAGCGGTTCACCTCGTCACTGGCCGAGGACGCCTTGCTCGCCGCCGGGCTGACCAAGAAGCGGCGGAAGGCCCGGGTGGACCGGGTCGCCGCCCAGCTCATCTTGCAGGCGTACATCGAGGCCGGCTGCCCGCCGGGCGGGTCGTCACCCGCCCAACTCGGAACTTGAAAATTTCCCATCGGGAAAGTCAACCCCAACTTCCCAGCCCCCCGCAAGCCGCGATTGATTCCGCCCTGGCGTGAACTAAACTACCTCGCGTTCCGTTCCGGCTCCGGTCGCGCCTCTCCGCGGCTCCCGGTCGAGTGACGGGTTCGCCGCCGTACGCCGAACTCGAAACTCGAAACCTGAAACTCGAAACTCCCAGAGGCCCCGGCATGCCCGGTCCCGGTCGTCCGATCCGCCCGTACACCGTCCTGCCGTGCATCCCGGACCGGCTCAAAGCCCTGCACACCCTGGCCTACAACCTTTGGTGGTGCTGGCACGCCGACGCGGTCGCCCTGTTCCGGCGGGTCAACCCGGACCTGTTCGAGGCCCTCGACCACTCGCCGATCCGGCTGCTCGGGGCGACCGACCAGGCCCGGTACGAGGAACTCGAACGCGACGACGGCTTCCTGGCCCACATGGACCGTGTGGCGGCCGCCCTCGACCACTACCTCAAGGCCCCGACCTGGTACCAAGAGACGTTCGCCCTGGAGGCCGCCGCCCGGGTCGCCTACTTCTCGGCCGAGTTCGGCATCCACGAGAGCGTCCCGGTCTACTCCGGCGGCCTCGGGGTGCTGGCCGGCGACCACCTCAAGAGCGCCAGCGACCTCGGCATCCCGCTGTGCGGGGTCAGCCTGATGTACCGCGAGGGGTACTTCCGCCAGTACCTCAACCCGGACGGCTGGCAGCAGGAGCGGTACCCGGAGAACGACTTCTTCACCCTGCCGCTGGTGCTGGAGCGGCACCCGGACGGCAGCCCGGTGCAGGTGGCGGTCGAGCTGCCCGGCCGGGAGGTGAAGCTCCGCGTCTGGCACATCCAGGTCGGGCGGGTGCCGCTGTACCTGCTCGACGCCAACATCCCGGAGAACCGCCCCGAGGACCGGGCCATCACCGCCCAGTTGTACGGCGGCGACCACAACACCCGCATCCAGCAGGAGATCATCCTCGGGATCGGCGGCATCCGGGCCCTGGCCGCCCTGAACCGCACGCCCACCGTGGTCCACATGAACGAGGGCCACGCCGCGTTCGCCGCCCTGGAGCGGGTGCGGATGATGATGGCCGAGCACCGGCTCGACTTCGCCGCGGCCGTCGAGGCGGTCAAGGCCGGCACCTGCTTCACCACCCACACGCCCGTCCCGGCCGGGAACGACGCCTTCCCGGTCGGCATGATCGAGGAGTACCTGGGCGGCTACGCCGCCAAGATGGGGGTGGACCGGGCAACGCTACTCGGCCTCGGCCGGCAGCACCCGAACAACGACTCCGAGCCGTTCGGGATGACCGTCCTGGCCCTGCGGCTGGCGAACACCGCCAACGGGGTCAGCAGGCTGCACGGCAGCGTCAGCCGGCGGATGTGGCACGAGATCTGGCCGGGGCTGCCGGCCGACGAGGTGCCGATCACCTCGATCACCAACGGGGTCCACACCCGGAGCTGGCTGTCGCCGGAGATGGCGCAGCTGTACGACCGCTACCTGCACGTCCGGTGGGACGAGAAGCCGGCCGACTTCGCCGTCTGGAAGCGGGTCGAGACGATCCCGGACGAGGAGTTCTGGCGGACCCACGAGCGGCGGCGGGAGCGGCTCGTCGCCTTCGCCCGGAAGCGGCTGAAGGCCCAGCTCAAGCGCCGCGGGTCGCCGCCCTCCGAGGTGGACGCGGCCGACGAGGTCCTCGACCCGGAGGCCTTGACCATCGGGTTCGCCCGGCGGTTCGCCACCTACAAGCGGGGCGACCTGATCTTCCGGGACTTCGAGCGGGTGGCCGAGATCGTCAACAACAGCAGCCGGCCGGTGCAGCTGATCTTCAGCGGCAAGGCCCACCCGAAGGACAACGGCGGGAAGGAGCTGATCGCCCGGGTGGTGCAGATGTCCCGGCGGGCCGAGTTCCGCCGGCGGGTGGTGTTCCTCGAAGACTACGACATGAACGTCGCCCGCTACCTGGTCCAGGGCGTCGACGTGTGGCTGAACAACCCCCGCCGGCCGCTCGAAGCCTCGGGCACCAGCGGGATGAAGGTGCCGGTCAACGGCGGGCTGAACCTGTCCATCCTCGACGGCTGGTGGGTGGAGGGGTACGACGGGGACAACGGCTGGGCGATCGGGGCCGGGGAGGAGTACACCGACCTGCATTTGCAGGACGAGGTGGAGAGCCGGGCCTTGTACGAGCTGGTGGAGAAGGAGATCGTGCCCCTGTTCTACACCCGGGGGGCGGACGGCCTGCCGCGGGGGTGGATCCGCCGGATGAAGCGGTCGGTGATGACCCTGGTGCCGGTGTTCAACACCAACCGGATGGTGGAGGAGTACACCGAGCGGTGCTACGTCCCGAGCCACCGGCGGTTCGCCGGGCTGTCGGCCGACCACCTGGCGGCGGCGAAGGACCTGGCCGGATGGCGGAAGCGGGTGAGTTCGGGCTGGGCCGAGGTGAAGGTGGAGGAGGTGGCCGCCCCGGCCGGGGCGACGCACAAGGTCGGGGAGGTGTTCCCGGTCCGGGTGCGGGTCCACCTCGGGCGGTTCTCGGCGGACGACGTGGAGGTCCAGCTCTGCCACGGGGTACTGGACGCGCTGGGGGAGATCGCCGAGCCGCGGGCCCTGGCCCTGCACCCGGAGCCGTCGGCCAACGGGACCGGCCACGGGCACAGTCACGGCCACGGGCATGTGGTGACGTTCGCCGGCAAGGTGCCGTGCTACGCCAGCGGCCAGTTCGGGTTCAGCGTCCGGGTCCTGCCGAGGCACCAGCACCTGCCCCACCCGTTCGAGCCGGGGCTGGTGACGTGGGGCTGACGGGGGTCTACTCGACCGGGCGGCACCGGCATTCCTGCCGGTGCCGCCCGTGTCGCTACTTCACCAGGTCGCTCACGTCCCACACGGCCAGGACGGCCTGCTTGACGACGATATTGCCGTCGGCGTGGGAGGTGTCCTCCAGGATCGCCAGCACCGGCCGATCTGGGGCGAACATGGCCGGCGCGTGTGACGGCCAGCCCTTGACCAGTCGGCCGGTCCGAACGTCCCAGATCGATAGAGAATCGCCGATCGACCCGCCGTTCCGCCGGCCGAGCAGGAGCCGCCCGTCATGGGAGAATTGGTGAGGGATGGTGAGGTACTCCGACTGGTCGTCCGGCCGGCCCCGAGCCGCCCCGTCCGCGGCAGCGAACAGCCGGAGTTCGGCCCCATCCCAGTCGGGGCGAGGCGGCTTCCCGACCGCCTTGGGCGGCCGTGGCACGCTCACGGCAGGGGTGGAACCATCAGGACTGAAGACCGGCGTTTCGAGGAAGAACCGACCGCGCGGCTTGGCGGGAAGCGGCACCAGATCGACGCCCCACAGCCGCTTCGCGGTCCCCAGTTCCCAACGTTCGAGCCGAACGGTGTCTGTGTCCTCCGTCACCACCGCGACCGACTTGCCGTCCGGCGAAAGCTGCCAGCGCCGCTGAACGGGCGACTCGAACCGTAAGACCTCGCGGCCGATCTCCCCGGTCGCCGGGTCGAGGGTTTGCAGGGAGAGCCCCGCGTAGCCCGGCCCCTCTCGCTCCCGGTGCGCGTTCGGCCACTTTAGGTAGACTTCGGTCAAGATCGTTCGCCCGCCGTCGAGGAAGGTGACGGGGTGGCCCGGGTCACCATCGACTGCGACCTGTCGTTCCGGACCGACCACCAGTCCGCCGGCGCGGACGTTGAAAAACTGCAGCTGCTTCTCCTGGTTGATCTGGCCCCGGCCGGTCCGGTAGGTCACCAGGACCGGGGAGTCGGGGAGAAACCCGACCACGACCGCGAAAGGGCCGGTCTTGCAGACGGCTTCGTCCTTGAGCCTCCGGGCGTCGAACACTCGGACCTGCTTGTCCCCCTCGATGGCCAGGTGAGACCCGTCGGCCGACCAGGCGGCGATCCGGTTGCCGTCCGGAAACTCGACCCGATGGGTCATCCGCGGGCGGCCCGAGGCCGGGGCTTTCGCGGTCGGCTCGGTGGCCTTCGCCACCTCCTTCGCGGCCGGCGGGGGTAGCGGGTCGTCAACCGGTCGGCCGCCCCACGCGGCCCCCGCCCCGACCGTCGCCCCGGCCGCCGTCAGTACACCCGCCCACCGCATCCACAGGCCCATGTCCCACGCCCCCCACCGGGCCAACGCCCGGACGTGTTCCCCGACCGACCCACCCAGCACCCGGGCCACCGTCGGGCCGGCCAACCCGGCCGCATCCGCCGCTGGGGTGGCCACCAGCCCGCCCGCCCCGAGCGTCACCCCCCGCCGGGCCAGCCGGGCGGCCAGTAGCCCCCGGCCGGTGGTCAGCCGGCTGGAGACGGTCCCTTCGGGAACGCCCATCGCCTCGGCAGCCTCGGCCCGGGTCAGCCCGCCGAGGTCGCACAGTTCCACCGCCCGCCGGAGCCGGGCCGGCAGGGCGGCCAGCTCCCGCTCGACCACGGCCTGGAGGTCCCACTCGGGTTCGGGCGGAAGTGTCCCGCGGTCCGGCAGCTCCGCGGCCGTCACCTCCCGACGAGCCCGCCGGGCCGCGGCCCGGCGGGCTCGTCCGGCGACCCGCACCGCCACCCCGTAGAGCCAGCTCCCGAGGGCGTCCGGCCGGCCGACCCGCCCGGCCTTCCGGGCCAGCACGAGGAAGACGGCCTGGAAGGCGTCCTCGGCGTCCTGCGGGTGGCCGGCCCCGCGGCGGCAGACGGCCAGGACCATCCGCCCGTACCGGCGGACGAGTTCGGCGAACGCCTGTTCGTCGCGGGTGTCGGCGAAGCGCGCGAGCAGCTCGGCGGACGACCGCCCCGGGCCGGGGTCGGTCGTCCGTGATGCTCGGATCAAGCTCGCCCCGAGATGACGCCGCATCGCCCCCGCCCGGCGGTCCGCCTACAGGGTACTCCCCGGCCGGGCCGGGGGTCGTCGGAAAATGTTCGGGGCCGGCCGCCGACGTGTCGTTCCGCTCACTCCAGCTCGTGGATGTCGTCCATGACGCCGGCCGGGATGCACACCACCAGTACCTTCAGGTCTCCCCAGGCCTTGTGCCGGACGCCCCGCGGGACGTACACCGTCACCCCCTCCTTGAGGTCGATCTCGTCGTCGTCCAGCCGCATCCGGCCGCTCCCGCCGATGACGTAGTAGACCTCGTCGGTCCGCCGGTGGTAGTGCAGCTTGGCGTCGGTAATTTCGAGGTGGTGGACCTCGGCCGCCGCCCCGTCGGCCTCGGCGATCAGCGGCCGGATTTGCCCGCACGTCTCCTGCCAGGGGGGCACGTCGGCCGGGTCGCGGCGGATGTAGCTGGCGGTCGGGGCCATGGGACGCTCGGGGTTGGGGGTCAGTAGGTCGCCCGGCCGCCGGAGATGTCGACGCAGAAGCCGGTGGTGAAGCTGCACTCGGAGCTACTCAGGAAGTGGACCAGGGCCGCCACCTCGTCCGGCTTGCCCGTCCGGCCAAGCGGAATCTTGCTCAGCATCATGTTGATCTGCTCCTGGCTGAGCTGGTCCAGGATCGGCGTCTGGATCACCGCCGGGGAGATGCTGTTGACGCAGATGTCGCCCTTGCCCACCAGCTCCTTCGACAGCGACTTGGTCAGGGCGATGACCGCCGCCTTGCTGGCCGAGTACGGCCCCATCTTCGGGTTCCCCTCCTTGCCGGCGATGCTGGCGATGTTCACCACCCGGCCGTACCGCCGGTCGATCATCCCCGGCAGGACCGCCTTGCAGCACAGCACCAGCCCGGTCACGTTGATGTTGAAGACGTACTCCCAGTCCTCGCGGACGCTCTCCCAGATCGGCACGTCCCGGCCCTTCCGGCTGGCCACCCCGGCGTTGTTCACCAGGACGTCCACCGGCCCGGCCGCCTTCACCACCTCGCCGAACACCCGGTCCAGGTCGGCCTCCTTCGTCAGGTCGCCGACCATCGGCACCCCGCCGATGGCGTCCGCGACCCGCCGGGCGTTCTCGGCGCTCATGTCGAACACCCCGATCCGGGCCCCGGCCGCGGCCAGCCGCCGGCAGACCGCCTCCCCGATCCCCTGCCCGCCGCCGGTCACCACCGCCACCCTGCCGTCCAGCCGGAACATGTCCGCGGCCATGAGCGCGTCCCCGAAGAGAAGAGTTCACCGCGGAGGACGCAGAGGACGCGGAGGGATGATCGAGAGGGACCGAGATGGGGCCGTCCTCGGTTGTCCCTCCGCGGCCTCCGCGTTCTCTGCGGTGAAACTCCGTCGTGTTCCCGTTCTAAGCCCGCCCGGGCCGCCCGGCCAACCGGTTCGGCGGGTTGTGCCAGCCGGTCCGGGCGACCCGCCGGCCGCCCCAGTTCAGGTCGGATTGTCAAGATGGGCCGGGATTTCGCACAATAGGGTAGGGTGCGGACGCCGGCCCGGCCGGGCCGCCCCGTCAACCGCACACGTCGGGCAGGAACGGGATGAGAACGCACCGGGTGGACGGCGAGCGGTCGCTGGCCGTGTTCATCGACTTCGAAAACATGGGCCTGGGGTTCAACAACCGGCGGGACCGGTTCGAGATCGGCAAGGTCCTCGAACGCCTGGTCGAGAAGGGGAAGATCGTCGCCAAGAAGGCCTACGCCGACTGGAGCCGGTTCGGGGCGTACACCGGCGGGCTGCACGAGGCGGCCATCGAGCTGGTCGAAATCCCCCGCCGGGGCATGTCCGGTAAGAACTCGGCCGACATCCGGCTGGTGGTCGACGCCATCGACCTGGCGTACTCGAAGGACCACATCGACACGTTCGTCATCGTCAGCGGGGACAGCGACTTCTCGCCCCTGGTGTCGAAGCTGAAGGAGCTGGGCAAGCACGTCATCGGGCTGGGGCTGGTGGACGCCACCTCGGACCTCCTGCGGGACAACTGCGACGAGTTCATCTACTACGAGGACCTCGACCGGGCCCCGATCATCCCGGTCGGGGTGAACGAGCAGATCCCGGAAAAGAAGCGGAAGGTGTTCGCCCTCCTGCTGGACTCGCTGCTGGCCCTGCGGCGGGAGAACAAGGAGGTCATCTACGCCTCGATGGTCAAGGACACGATGAAGCGGAAGAAGCCGTCGTTCAACGAGGAGTACTACGGCTACCGGACGTTCGGCGA
>JAIEQN010000807.1 GCA_019747685.1 Gemmataceae bacterium | reverse complement strand
GTCGGCGGCCCGGGCGGTGGTGTGGAGGGCGAGGGCGGCGACCGCCGCGGCGACGAGACGGCCCCCGAGTGGACGGTACATGCGTGATCCTCCGGTGACGGGCGGGCCGCGTCCGTGGCGGCTTCGTCCGGGGATCGGCGGCGGGGCCGGGATGAAATCGGGGAAAGCCGACGACGACCGGCCGGCGGCCGCGCCACGGGTGGCGTTAGGGCGAACGGGCGTCGCCCGCCGGATGCCGGGCGGGGGGCGGTCAGGCCCGGGAGGCCGATGGGCGGGCCGATGACCGGGAGGGCGGTCTTATGGGGCGAGCCGGACGTGCGGGTCAGCGCGGGCGGACGCTCATCGGTCCGCGTCCCAGGCGTCGTCCACGGGGTCGAACGGCCGGTCGTAGCGGAGGACCGAGCCGTGTAACGGGTGCGGGGCGTTAGGGTCGGCCGGCCCGGCGGCCGGGAGTACGATCACCTCGACCGCATCCCCGGCCCGGAACGGCAGCCCGGCGAGCGACAACTTGCCGTCCTCGGCCAGTACGATTTCGGAGCGGTGGATCGGGGCCACGGCGGTACTCCGTCCGGAGCGGGAGCGGCCACGCTTCCGATGTTACACGACCTCGGCGGCGACGTACACCTTGCCGTGCCGCGTCAGCCAGTCCAGGTCGCCGCGGTCGGCGTGTTCGCGGACCTGCCGGAGGAGTTGGACGGTCTCGGCCTCGTCGCACGGCTCGGACGGGTCGTCCGGCGGGATCACCGCCTCGACCTCGACGGCCACCACAAACCGTGCCGTCCGGACCAGCCGGGTCCGCTTGACCCGCTCGCCGGCGATCCGCATGGCAACTGCCTCTGGGGATGGAGTACTGGCGGTTTGGACTCCGCGGCAAGGCCGATCCAGGGGAGCAGCAGCCATCCCGCCCCACTCGGTTTCGATAAGCGATTTAGCGATTGTCTAGCCAGACCTGTTGACAACCTCTTTCCGATCGGTTAACCTGTGGCCCGTCGCCCGCCCTCAAGGACCGGACGGTCGAGGAGGTGTGACATGGTCCGTCGGAACCGCCTACTCGCGGCGGTGGCCCTGGGAACGGTGCTGACCGCGGTGACCGCCACTGCCCAGCCCCAGCCGGCAACCATCAAAACCGACAAGGTGTCGAACATCAACGTCGGCGGCAGTTTCGGCCTCGATGTCACCTGGGCCAACTGCAACACGATCGAGAGGGTCCGGGTCTACGGGACGGACAAGAACGGTACGTCCGTCGGCTTCGGGGACCTGATTACGAACGTGGCGAGCGGGACGGCGATCAACCTCAAGGTCGCCACGACGGCGAAGGCGGGAGACACCGTCACCTTCCAGGCGTTCGTCCTGGACGCCAACAAGGCCAACATCGTCATCGAGGTGCCGCCGTTCAAGACGGCGGTGGCCAAGTGACCGCGTCGCCCGCCCGGCGCGGCCGGCGGTCCGGCCGCGCCCTCGCCCGGCACTCACCCGAGGGGACCATGAACGCGCGGAAGGGGTTCACGCTGATCGAGGTGCTGGTGGTCATCGCCATCGTCGTCCTGCTCATCGGCCTCTTGCTGCCGGCCGTTCAAAAGGTCCGGGAGGCGGCGGTACGGTCGAAGAGCGCGAACAAGCTGCGGCAGATTGTCCTGGCCACCCACAGCTACTGTGCGGCGAACACCGGCAAGGTCCCGGCCTACGGGCGCGAGGAGCGGCCGCTGGAGGGGACGTTCCGGTTCATCCTGCCGTACCTGGAGGGGGAGACCACGATCGGCAAGAGCGCCGACGGGCTGTACACCTACGTCCCGGCCTACCAGGGCCCGGCCGACCCGACCCTGGCCGCCCCAGTCGCGGGCTATCCGGACCGGGGGAACGCCAGCTACGCGGCCAACTTCCAGGCGTTCCGGGCCGGCATGACGCTGGCCGCCTCGTACCCGGACGGCACGTCCGGCACCATCGCCTTCGGCGAGCGGTACGCCCGCTGCAAGGTCGCCAGCATCCGCTGGGAATTCGCCGTGTTCAGTTGCTCGGACATGTCGGGGAAGGAGGTCCCCTGTAGCGGAGGGGACGACCGCCGGCCGACGTTCGCCGACCTGGATTACTTCGACGACGTGGTCCCAGTCGTGGCCGCCGGCGGCACCGGCCCGTCGGTGGACGGGCTGACGTTCCAGACCCAACCCCGGCCGGAAGACTGCGACTACCGCATCCCCCAAACGCCCCACAGCAGTGGCATGCTGACCGCCTACATGGACGGCAGCGTCCGCATCACCCGTCCGGGGGTCGCCCCGGTGGTGTTCTGGGCGCTGGTCACGCCCGCCGGGGGCGAGGTCGTCCCCCTCGACTGACGGGTCCCAGTCCGGTGGCGGTCCCCTCACCCGCCCTCCGGCGGTAGGGGCGGGTGCATCTGGGTGCCGCCGGCGGCGTCGGCGGCCAGGGCCGACCTCAGCGGCAGCCGGGCCGCGAACTTGCTCCCCTTCTCCGGCACCGACTGGACCACGATGTCCCCGCCGTGCTCGCGGAGGATTTTCCGGCTCACCGGCAGCCCCAGCCCCGTCCCCCGCGAACCCTTCGTGCTCTCGAACGGCTTGAAGACCGCCTCCAGTCGGTCGGCCGGGATGCCCGGGCCGTTGTCCAACACGATCACCTTCGCCCACTCCCCGTCCGGCTCCACCAGCGCCTGCACCGCCACCTTCCCGCCCGGCCGGTCTTCGACCGCGTCGATGGCGTTGGTGACCAGGTTCAGCACCGCCCGGTGCAGGCCGTCCGGGTCGCACGGCACCGCCCCGACGCCCTGCCCGGGGTGCCATTCGAGCGCCACGCCCCGCTCGGCCGCCCGGCCCCGGACGCCCTCCAGCACGTCCTCGCAGAGCTTGTTCAGGTCGGTCGGCTCGACCGCCGGCTCCCGCTCCTTCGAGTAGCTCAGCATGTCCAGGATGAGCTGGTCGATCCGGGCCTGGTTCCGCTCGACCAGCTTCCACCCCTTACCCAACAGGTCCTTGTCGTCGCCGGACAACGCCGTCCGCACCATGTCCGCCCCGAACCGGACCCCGTGCATGATGTTCTTGATGTGGTGGCTCAGGGCCGCGATCGTCTGGCCGACGGCCGCCAGCCGCTCGGCGTTCACCAGCGCCTGGTGGTAGCGGCTCTCCTCGACGGCGATGGCCGCCTGGTGGGCGATGGCGCTGGCGAGCTGCAGGTGGTCCTCGGTGAACTTCCCGTCCCCCTCGGACCGGGCGACCAGTTCCCTCAGCGTCGAGTGGGTGTCGAGGAAGAGGACGCCGACCACCTCCCGCCGGCCCTTCATCGGGACGCAGACGGCCTCCCGGATGTTGTGCCGGTGGATGCTGGCCCCGCCGCGGAATCGGGCGTCGGCCTGGGCGTCCGTCACCAGCACGCCCTGGCTCTCCTTCAGCACGTAGTCCACGATCGTCCGGCTGACCGGCAATTCGTCCTGCCGGCTCAGCCCGTCCCGGTAGCGGACCGCCGCCGGGGTCAGTTGGCCGGCCTCGTCCCGGAGCATGACGCAGCCGCGGTCGGCCTCGGTGGACCGCAAGACGAGGTCCAGCACCCGGGCCAGCAATTCGTCCACGTCGAGGATGTGGCTGACCGCGTCGGCCGTCTCGTACAGGGCGGCCAGCCCGGCCAGCCGGGCCTTCAGCCAGTCCGACCGGGCGGCGTCCGGGCGGGCCAGGATGCGGCTGCCGGCGTCCGCCCCGACCGTCCGGACGATGGCCGACGGCAGGTCATCGTCGGCCCCCCGGGCGAGCAGTTTCACCCGGTCGGTCAGCTCCTCCCCGGCCGGCCGGCCGGCGGTGTACAGCAACGTCGTCTGGCCGATGGCGATCTGGTCGCCGGTCCGCAGCGGGGCGGCCCGGACCGGCTGGCCGTTCAGCAGCGTCCCGTTCCCGCTCCCGAGGTCGGCGACCTGGTAGCCGCCGGCGGGTAACGCCCGCAATTCCAGATGCCGGCGGGAGACCTGAGTGTCGTGGAGGGCGACGGCGTTGGCCGAGTGCCGGCCGACGGTCACGACCGGGTCGGCCAGGTCGAACTGCTTCCCCTCGTCGACGCCCCGGAGGACGATCAGTCGGGCCACGGGACCGCCTTTGCGGGAGGGGGCGACCTCGGCTTCGGTGGCACAGACCTCCCGGTCTGTGCGGGTGAAGCACAGACCGGGAGGTCTGTGCCACCGGTCATACCGTAACCCCCGAGGCGGCCCGGGGCAACGGCGTGACCCCCCTCCCGGCCGGCGATTCCGCCCACTTTCGCAAAATCCCCCTAATACTCCCGGCCGGCCGGCGAAGTACGGTCATCGGCCCCGGCCCGGACCGTCCCGGGCGGCCGCCACGGTCACACTCGCCGCAGGGTTCCGCCATGATCCGCTGGGCCGTCCGCAAGGTCTTCCGGCTCGGGATGTACGCCTCCGCCCTGGTCGTCGGCGGGGTCATCGGGGCGCACCTGATGACCGAGCGGGTCCACGGGTCGGGGGTGGTGGCGACCGAGCCGCGGCCGGTCGGCAACGTCGCCCAGGTCGAGCTGGAGGGCGTCGGCGAGCTGGTCGTCACCCGGTCCGACCGGCCCGGGCTGAGCGTCACCGCCGACGACAACCTCCTGCCCTTGCTGGAGACGGTCTCGGCCGGGAACAAGCTCGTCCTCCGGGTCCGGGACGGGGTGAACATCACCACCCACGCCCCGATCGTCTACCGGCTGTCGGTCCGGTCGCTGGAAAAGGTGGCGGTGACCGGGGCCGGGAGCGTGTCCGGCGACGGGCTGGCCGGGGACGAGCTGGCGGTCAAGGTGACGGGGGCCGGGAACGTGGCCCTGACCGGGCTGGACGTGCGGGACCTGAAGGTGTCGCTGAGCGGGGCCGGGAACGCCACCCTGGGCGGGACGGCCGGGTCGTTCACGGCCAAGGTGTCGGGGGCCGGGAAGGTGAAGGCGGCCGACCTGAAGGCGGGGGCGGTGGACGCGAACATCAGCGGGGCCGGGGGCATGACGGTGTGGGCGACCGACTCGCTCAAGGCCCGGGTGTCGGGGGCCGGCGGGGTGAAGTACAAGGGCACCCCGAGCGTCGAGCGGAAGGTGTCCGGGGCCGGGAGCGTGGCCCCGCTTAACGGGTAAATCATGTCGGGGAATCGGACCAGGGGCTCGCGCCCCTGGCTACCGTCCGTCGTCCCTCCGGGACTCGGGATTCCGAGCCGCGGAGCGGCGGCGGACGGTAGCCAGGGGCGCGAGCCCCTGGTGCGTTGTTCCGTAAGCTAACCGACAACCGGGGGGCTAACGCCCCCCGCTCGCCATTAGGACGTTGCCATGAAGATGGGGCTGGTCGGGTACGCCGGGTCGGGCAAGAGTACGGTGTTCGAGTGGCTGACCGGGGCCAAGCCGGACCCGGCCAAGGTCCAGCAGGGCCAGACGGCCACCGCCGACGTGCCGGACGACCGGCTGGCCCGGGTCGCCGCCGTCATCAAGCCGAAGAAGACCACCTACACCAAGGTCACGGTCCTCGACACCCCCGGGCTGATGCGGGACGAGCGGAAGGACAACAACCGCCGGCTCGGGGTCATCCGCGAGGCGAACGGGATGGTCGTCGTCCTCGACGGCTTTTCACGGACCGACTTCGCCGCCCAGCTCCGGCACTTCCGCGAGGAGCTGTTGTTCGCCGACATGGAGATCGTCGGCAACCGGATCACCAAGCTCGACGCGCAGCTGAAGAAGCGGGCCCGGCCGGCCAAGGAGATCGAGGCCGAGGAGGCGGAGCTGGCCCTGATGAGGCGGATCAACGCCGCCCTGGAGGGCGGGACGCCGGCCTCGGCCCTGGGGCTGGCGGCCGACGAGGAGAAGCTGGTCCGCAGCTTCCAACTGCTGACCCTCAAGCCGGAGATCGTGTTCGTCAACCGGGGCGACTCGGGGTTCAACGACCCGCTCCCGGCGGACCTGCTGGCCCTGGCCCCGACGGCGGTGCAGGCCCCGGCCAAGCTGGAGATGGAGCTGGCCGGGCTGTCCGACGACGACCGGCAGGCGTTCATGGCCGACCTGGGCGTGACCGCGTTCCAGCGCGGCCCGACCATCCGGGCGATGTTCTACGGGGTCGGGCGGGAGGTGTTCTTCACGACCGGCGAGGACGAGTGCCGGACGTGGTCGATCCCGAAGGGGTGCGAGGCGGTCGAGGCCGCGGGCTGCATCCACCAGGACCTGAGCGACCGGTTCGTCCGGGCCAACGTGATCGGGTACGACGACTTCGTGGCCTGCGGGTACTCGGAGAAGGAGGCCAAGGCCCGGGGCCTGAACCGGACGGAGGGCAAGACCTACGTCGTCAAGGACGCCGACATCATGCACATCCTGGCCAGCTCGTGACGGAACCCACGCCCGGGGTGCCCGATGCCGCGGTTCGAGGATTACAACCGGACGGTCATCGGGTATCATGGGACGCGGGCGTCGGTCGCCCGGCGGATGGTACTCGGCGAGCAGGCGTTCGAGTTCAGCCGGAACGACGACGACTGGCTCGGCCACGGCATCTACTTCTGGGAACACGCCCCGCAGCAGGCGTGGCGGTGGGCCAAGCAGCGGGGCAAGCGGCAGGGCTGGGGCGAGGAGCCGGCCGTCGTCGCCTCGATGATCCGACTGGGCAACTGCTTCGACCTGCTCGACCCCTACAACGTGCGGGAGTTAACGGCCTTCCAGGACCAACTCCGCGAGAACCTCGAACTGGCGGGGGAAGCCGTCCCGGTCAACGTCAAGGCCCGGAAGTCCCTCGACTGCGCCGTGTTCGAGTTCGCCTACCGGGAGGTCGAGGCCGGCGGTCGTGCGGTCGATACGGTCCGGGCGGTGTTCGTCCCGTCCGGCAGCGGGCAACGGGCCTGGCCGAGCAGTGGCATCCACCGGTCGGCCCACGTTCAGCTTTGCGTCCGCAACCCGAGGTGCATCCTCGGCACGTGGCTGGTCCGGCCGACGGACGACTTGGAGGTCGGGTGATGGGCGACGAGAAGCAGATACCGATGTACCTCCAGCTCCGGCGGGCGCTCAAGAAGTTTAAGGCCATGCCACTTTCGGAGCGACTGGAGCGCCTCATCCGGGCCGGCGTCATCAAGGAGCCGCGGGCGACCGAGGCCCGGAAGCGGGTGGCCGCGATGGAGGCGGCCAAGGCGGCCGGCCAGCCCCCGGGCTGACGGCCGACACCCTTCGGCCCCGGGAATAGCCCCGCGGCGCCGGCGTCGTACTGGTGCCGGTCCGTTCGCCGCCCCGAACCCCGGGTGCCGCCGTGCTGTACCTGTCGCTGCTCCCCGCGTCGGTACTGCTGATCCTCGCCCACGCCGCGGCCCGGCGACCGCCCGCCCCGGTCCGGTGGGGGCTGTTCCTCGGCGTCGGCCTCCCGGTCGCCCTGTTCGGCTGCGGGCTCCTGGTCTTCCCGGTGGCCTGGGTCCTGCTCGTCACCCTGGGCGTGGCCCTCGGGGTGTGGGCCGTCCGGCGGCACCGAACCCGACGGTTCTGGCCGCTCTCGGCCACGGCGTTCGTAACGGCCTACCTGATTGCCTTCCTCCTGTTCACCGCACCGCAGCTCCGGGAGTCGACCCGGCTGCGGCGGGGGTTCCCGTTCGAGTCGCTGGCCGACCGGCTTCCGGAGCCCCAGCCGCCCACGCACCCCCTTCCGGACGGGGCGGCCGGGTCGCTGGCCGAGTTCGACCGGGAGGTCGAGCGGGCGGCCCAGCGCGGCTGGGTCCGGGACCAGCACCTCCGGCAGCTCCACGAGCGGACCACGGACGAGTTCGTCGACGCCCCCGGGTTCGGGGTCGGGCGGGTGCACATCGGTCCGCCGTCCCGGGCGACGCTCGGCCAGGAGGAGCGGCCGGCCCCGCCCGACCAGCCCGGCCCCCGCGGGACGAGTGCCGGCGACACCGAGCCGGCCGAGGCCGGCGCGGTCGTGGCCGCGGACGACGCCGCCCGGACGATGCACGCGGCCGGGGTGGTCGACTTCGTCAACCCGGACGGGTTCGGGCTGGTCCGGGGGCGGAGCCGGGTAGCCGGGTTCCGGCCGCACGGGTTCAGCAAGGTGCCGGACGGCAAGCCGAAGTGGGAGGCGGAGACGGTCGAACTGGTCGGGCTGTTGGTCCACCCCGAGCCGGTGGTGTACGTCTCGGCCAAGCTGCCGGCGATGGACCAACTCCGGGGTACCCCGACCCGGCCGCTGGACGAATTCGAGACGGCCGGGCTGGCGAGGCTCCGGGCCGGCGAGGACCATTACGCGGCCGGGGCCGGCGACCGGCTGCGGCTGGTCGGGTCGCTGCGGAACGGCAAGACGTGTGAGGGCTGCCACGGCGGCGGGTACAGGGACCTGCTCGGGGCGTTCTCATACACGTTGCGGACGGCCAGGCCGTAAGGCGTGTCGGCCGGACGGTCGTCGGTCCGACCGGGTTCATTGGTTCGGCCGCGGGGTGTGCGGGTCGCCGAACCAAACCAATGAGAACGGGGCGGGGACGCCCCATCAGCCGGCGTCACGTCAGGAACGGGTTGGCCCGCTTCTCGTGGCCGACGGTGGTGACCGGGCCGTGGCCGGGGTAGACGACGGTGCCCGCCGGCAGCGGCCAGAGCACCCGCTCGATGTGCCGCTTCAGGTCGTCGAAGCTGCCGCCGGGGAAGTCCGTCCGGCCGATCCCTTCCCGGAACAGCACGTCGCCGCCGAGGACCGTGTACGGGGCGGTCTCCCGGATCAGGTAGACGACGTGCCCCGGCGAGTGGCCCGGCACCTCGAACACCTCCAACTCGACCCCCGCGACGGTCAACTTCTCCCCCTCCCTCACCAACCGGTCGGCCGGCGGGCTGACCACCGCCAGCCCGAATGCGGCGCTCAGGTTCCGGTCCGGGTCGGTCAGCATCGGGGCGTCCCCGGCCCCGATCAGGATCGGGGCGTCCGGGAAGGCGTCCTTCAGGTCGGCGTTCCCGGCGATGTGGTCGCTGTGCCCGTGGGTGCAGACGATCGCCGCGAGCGTCAGCCCGTGGTCGGCCAGCACCTCGCGGATCAGGTCCGGCTCGAACCCGGGGTCGACGACGAACGCCTCCGTGCCGCCGTCCCGCCAGACGACGTAGGAGTTCTCGGCGAACGGCCGGGACTCGACCGTCTCGATCTGGATGGGCATGTCTCGTCCCCGGTCGCTGACGCTCCCGGCCCGGAAACCTCCGGTCGCTCACGCTCCCGGCTCGCCTGCTCGCCCGGTCAGTTTACGGAAACTGCCCTTCCCGCCGGTTGCCGCCGCGGGTATGGCCGCCGCAGATTCCCAGTCCCTTTACACCGGCCCCGGGGGCGGACCGATGGCGATGTCGCGGCGGGAGTGGTTGGCGGCGGTGGCGGTCGGCGGGGCCGCGGCCGGGGCGACGGCGGCCGACC
>JAIEQN010000570.1 GCA_019747685.1 Gemmataceae bacterium | reverse complement strand
GGCGGCCGCGGCGGCGGTGCTGCTGGACGTGGTGAGCGACTTCCCGTTCGAGGCCCCGGCCCACCGGGCGGCGTGGCCGGCCGGGCTCTTGAGCCCGCTGGCGTGATTCCTGTTCGACGGCCCGGCCCCGCTGTTCCTGATCGACGGGAACGTCCGCGGGGTGGGCAAGGGCCTGCTGGCCGACACCATCGGGCTGCCCCGGACCGGCCGTCGGTTCCCGGTCATGTCGTACACACCCGACCGGGAGGAACTGCGGAAGAAGATCACCACCCTGGCGGTCGAGGGGGAGCGGCTGGTGTTGTTGGACAACCTGGCCGGGGCGGTCGGGAACGATGTCCTGGACATGGCGTTGACCGCCGACCGGTGGAAGGACAGGGTGCTCGGGACGAACCGGGTGTACGACGGCCCGCTGCACGTCTGCCGGTACGCGACCGGGAACAACGTCCGGCTCCACGCCGACACCGCCCGCCGGGCCTGCCACGTCCGGGTCGAGTCGGCCGACGAGCGGCCGGAGCCGAAGGCCGACTTCAAGTACCCGGACCTGCGGGCCCACCTCCGATCTCGTCGTGGGCCGCTTCTGTCGGCCGCCCTGACCGTCCTCCGCGGGTGGGTCGTCGCCGGCCGGCCGCGGCACGGGCTGCCGGCCTGGGGGAGCTTCGAGGGGTGGTCGGCGGTCATCCGGAAGGCGGTGGTGTTCGCCGGCTTGTCCGATCCCGGGGACACCCGGCTGGCCCTCCCGACGGCCGCCGACCGGGACGCGGCGGTCATGTCCGCGGTCCTTGACGGGCTGGAGCGGATGGACCCGGGCGGGCGGGCGGGGGGTGACGGCGGCCGAGGTGGCCGAGCTGGTCAAGCGGGGAGACGGCCCGCGGGAGGACTGGCACGCCGACCTCAAGGCGGCGGTCGAGGAATTGTGCAGCAGGCCCGACAGCCGGGCCCTGGCCGGCCGGTTTCGGCACTTCGCCCGGCGGAACTTCGGCGGCCGGATGCTGGACACCGCCGGGGCCGACCGGACCAAGACGAACCGGTGGGCGGTCCGCCGGGTGGGGCCGGGGCGGGCCGGAACCCCGCCGGCATCTCCGGCATCTCCGGCGGCAGCCCGGGATGCCGGAGATGCCGGAGCAATCCCGGCCGGGACGACGGCGGTGTCACCGGCCCGGCCCCGGAGGCGGTTCCGCAATAACGACCGGAGCGCGGCCGGGGGTGCTGACGATGGCGACGGCGTTGTACACCCCGGCCACCGCCCGCGGCCTCCTGGCGGCCGTCCGCCCGTTCGGCCCGGCGGCCGAGGGGGACGAGCTGGTGTTCGCCGCCGGCCCGCCGGCCGAACTCCTCCCCGCCCTGGCCGTCGGCGGCCGATCGCCGACCTGCTGGCCGAGTACGGGCAGCACGTCCGGGACAAGGGCGGGACCGGGAAGGAAGCCCGGCAGGCGGCCAGGCGGTGTGAAATCGTGTTCACAAGCGTAGGGTTTGCCACCCTGAAGGACCTGGACGCGACCCCGGCCGAGCGGTGGCTGGCCGACCGCCGGCGGCGGCCGAAGGCCGACAGCGGGTTCGGCCCGGCCACCGGCAACCACTACCGGAAGTCGCTGGTCGCCTTCGGCAACTGGCTGGTCAAGGCCGGGCGGCGACCGGACAACCCGTTCCGACACCTCCCCAAGGTGGATGTCCGGCACCGTCGGCGGCCGCTCTCGGCCGAGGAGTTCGCCCGCGCCCTCGACGCGGCACGCGACGGGGGGTGTACGGCAAGCTGGCGGGGCCGGCCCGCCGGATGCTCTACCTCATCGCCGGGGCCACCGGGCTGCGGGCGTCCGAGCTGGCCAGCCTCACCCCGGAGTCGTTCGACCTGGCGGCCGCCCCGCCGGCGGTGGTGGCCCCGAAGGACGCGAAGGAGTTGGCGAGGCACTCGTCCATCACCCTGACGATGGACCGGTACGCCCACGTTGGTATCCGGGACACCGCCGCCGCGGTAGCGCGGCTGACGCTCCCGGTGCCGCCCGGGCGGGGGCGGGGTACGAACCGGCCGCGCTGAAGGCGACCGGGACCGACAGCGGGTGCGATCCGGGAGCAGCACCGGGCGCAACAGCTGGCGGGGGGAATCGAGGGCGGATGAGGAAACCGCGGTCGCGGGACGGGTGGGCCCGCGGAAACAGAAAACCCCGGCGGCGGCAGGGGTTGAGGACGACCGAGGGGAGTATGCCCGACAGGAGTTGAACCTGTAACCTTCGGCTCCGGAGGCCGACGCTCTATCCAGTTGAGCTACGGGCACGTCGTCCGCGAGGACTGCTAAAAACTATACCCACCCGGCCGGATTTGACAAGGGGTTTCCCTTCCGCCCGGCTACCGACGCGGCGGGCCGCCCGCCGCCGGGGTAAACTGCTCACACCCCCGAGGACCACCCGATGGCCCGGAAGAAGTCCGTCCCGGCCGCCCCCTCCCTCTTCGACACCCCGGCCGCCCCGGCGGTTCGCCCGGCCGACGTGCCCGGCCTACCGCCCGACCTGCCGGCGTCCTGGCTCGCCGCCCTCGAACCCGAGACGTACCAGCCCTACTGGGCCGACCTCCGGCGGTTCGTCGCCGCCGAGCGGCAGGCCCACGTCGTTTGCCCGGCCGAGGGGGACACGTTCAACGCCTTCCGGTTCACGCCGCTGGAGCGGGTCGCGGTCGTCCTGCTCGGCCAGGACCCGTACCCGACCCCGGGCGCGGCCCACGGGCTGTGCTTCTCGGTCCGCCCGGGGGTCAAGCTGCCGGCGTCTCTGCGGAACATCTACCGCGAGCTGCACGACGACGTGGGGGCCGAGCCGGTCTCGCACGGCTACCTGGCGGCATGGGCCAAGCGGGGGGTGCTGATGCTGAACGCCTGCCTGACGGTGCGGGCGAACCAGCCGAACTCGCACGCCAACAAGGGGTGGGAAAAGTTCACCGACGCGGCCCTGCGGGCGGTCAACGACCTCGACCGGCGGCTATTGTTCCTGCTCTGGGGGGCCTACGCCCAGAAGAAGGCCAAGCTGATCGACCCGGCCCGGCACGCGGTCATCAAGGGGGTGCATCCGTCCCCGCTGTCGGCCAACAACGGGTTCTTCGGCAGCCGGCCGTTCTCGAAGGTGAACGCGGCGTTGGAAGAGGCCGGCCGGGAGCCGATCGACTGGCAGTTACCGGAGGTGGCGGTGGAAGAGTAGGGCCGGCCCGCGGTCACACCGACCGGCCCTTCAGAAGCGGCCGGCCGAGGAGCGGGTCGCGGTCGGTGAACGGGCCGTCCCCGTCGTCCCGGGACAACGCCCGGGCGTACATCTCGTACTTGGCGTCCAGGTCGTCGGCGTGGTGGACGATCAGCACCTCGGGGATGCACGGCAGCCGCGGCGACCCCCACTCCGGCAGGCGTAAGTGCGTGACGACGACGTGCAGGAGCAGGTCGAGCAGTTCCGGGTTCAGGTCGGCCACGTCCCGGGCGGCGGCGCGGATCAGGTCGTAACCCAGGAACAGGTGGCCGAACAGCTCGCCGGCGACCCCCGGCTTGGCCGGCTGGCCGGGGCCGCCGGGTTCCAGCTCCTTCACCCGGCCGATGTCGTGCAGGACCGCCCCGGTGACGACCAGATCGCGGTTGAGCGGCGGCGTCATGTCCGGGAAGCGGGCGGTGTACTGGTCGGCCAGCCAGAGGCAGTTCCGGGTGACGTTCAGGGTGTGTTCGAGCCACCCCCCGGCGAACGGGTAGAACCGCTTCTCGTGGGCCGGCAGGGCCTTCAACGCCGCCGCGTGGGCGTCGAGCAGCCCGAGGACGAGCCGCCGCAGCGGCTCGTCCTTCACCTCGGCCGTGACGAGGTCGGCGAGGTCGGCGGACGTTTGCTCCGGGTCGGTCCGCGACCGGTCGACGAAGTCCGCCTCGCTGAACCCGTCGGCCCGGTCCCGGTCCAGGACCGGTCGGAGTTGTTCGACCTCGACCTGCGGACCGTACTTCGGGTGCTCGCCGAAGGTGCCGCGAACCTTGAAGAACTGGCCCGGCTGCCAGTCGGTCTGGCAGGCCTCGAAGTGCGGACTGTCGGCCCAGACCATCGCCGAGGCGGTCCGCTTGGGGTCGCGGAACTTGAGCGAGTAGTACGGCTTGCCGTCCCGGGTCTGGCCGCGGGACTTGTCGGCGAGCTGGGCGAAGAAGTCGGCGAACTGGCCGGGGTGCAGCTCGTGCAGCCGGAGTAGGGGCAGTTTCCTGGCCATCGTCACACCCCCGCCCATCATACCAGCCGCCGGGCCTCCCGCGCCAGCCCGTCGGCCACGAAACCGACCAGCGACCCGGCCATCCGGTCGAAGTAGGCCCAGGTATGACCCCCGGCCGCGGTATGCAGGTCGGCCGTATGCGGCACTCCGTAGGCGGCCAGCTTCTCGTGCAGCCGGTCGTTGCCGCGATACCAGTCCCCATCCTCGGGGTCGCAGGTGAAGTAGATGTGCGGCGGCCACTTGTGCGGGTCGAGCTGGAGCACGGCCGTGTCGTGCCGGCACCGCTCCCGGCTCGGGTACATCTCGTCCAGGGGCGACCCCTCGCCCCATCGTTCGTGGAAGTCGAACGCCCCCGCGACGCTCGCCACCACCGGGAACCGGTCGGGGTACTTCAGGCCGAGCCGGACCGCCCCCTGGCCGCCCATGCCGATCCCGGCGGCGGCCACCCCCCGCGGCCCGAGGTCCCAGTGGTCGACCATCCACGGCACCACGTTTTGCAGCAGGTGTTGCTCGGCGGTCAGCTCCGGGTCGAACTCGGGGCAGACCCGATCGACCCACCACGACCGGCCGCCCCACGGGGCGACGCACGGCAGCCGGTGCCGGGCCAGCTCGGCCGTGTACGCCCGGTTGTCGGCCGGCGACTGCCCCTGAACCGGGTGCAGGAAGAGCAGGGCGGACCGCCCGGCCGGCCCGCCCGGCGGGTCGAACACGTCGCCCGGCTTGCCGGCGATCTCGACTCGTGACCACCCGGGGGGCATGACCGTGTCCCCGCACAGGCCGGGCGGCCTGTGCCACCAGAGTCAGGCATTGGTGGCACAGGCCGCCCGGCCTGTGCGGTGGCATTCTACTCGGCTTCACCGGCCCGGCGGCCCGGCGTACCATGCGGTTATGCTCCGCGAACTCGCCGTCCAGAACCTGGCCCTGATCGAGGACGTGCGGGTCGAGCTGTACCCCGGGTTCTGCGCCTGGACCGGCGAGACCGGGGCCGGCAAGTCGTTACTCCTCGGGGCGCTGGGGCTGCTCCTCGGCGAGCGCGGCAGCGCCGAGCTGATCCGCACCGGGGCCGACGAGCTGCGGGTCACCGGCCGGTTCGAGCTGACCCGCCCCGAACAGCGGGGGGTCGCCGCCGACATCCTTCAGGCCCCGGTCGAGGAAGACGACCTGATCCTGACCCGCCGGCTGGCCCGGTCGGGCCGGTCGTCGGCCCTGGTGAACGACATCCCCGTCGCCGTCGCCACCCTCCGGCGGATCGGCGAGATGCTGGTCGACATCCACGGCCAGCGGGAGAGCTATTCGCTCCTCCAACCGGCATACCAGCTCGAACTGCTCGACGCCTTCGGCCGGCTGGCCGACCCGCGGAAGAAATACGCTGCCGCCGCCGACCGGGTCCGTGAACTACGGCGGACGTACCGCGAGCTGGCCGACGCCCGCCAGGCCCGGCAGCGGGACTTGTCCCTCGTCCGGTTCGAGCGGGACGACCTCGACGCCGCCAAGCTGGCGCCGGGCGAACTCCCGGCCCTGGCCCGGGAACGGGAAACCCTGGTCCACGCCCAGAGCCTGGCCCAGTTCACCGGCGGGGTGGCGGCCCGGCTGGTGGACGACGACGGGTCGGTTTCGGAGGTCGTCGGCCGGCTGGTCAAGGACGCCAACCGCTGGGCCGGGTTCGACCCGAAGCTGGCCGAGGTGGCGGCCCGCCTGGACGCCCTCCGGCCGGAGGTGGAAGACCTGGCCGAGACGTGCCGGGACCTGTCCGAAAAGTTCGAGGCCGACCCCGACCGGCTGGACGAGGTGGAACGCCGCATCGGCTTTTTGAAGAAGCTCCAGGCCCGGTACGGCAAGACGCCGGACGAGCTGGTCGAGTACCGGGCGACGCTCGACGCCAAAGAGGCAGAGTTACAGAAGCAGGAGGACGACCTGGCCGGGATCGACGGCCGGCTGCGGGCGGCGTTCGCCGAGCTGAAGGAGGCCGGGGCCGCCCTGTCGAAGGGGCGGGCAAAGGTGGCGAAGAAGCTGGCCGCCGACGCCCAGAAGCACCTCGCCGACCTGGGGATGCCGAAGGCCAAGCTCGATGCCGTGCTGGAACCGGTCCCAATCCCCGACGACCCGGCCGCGGGTGACGTGCCGGCGGCCGGCCTCGACCACCTGGAATTGATGCTGACGGCCAACCCCGGCGAACCGGCCCGGCCGCTGCGGAAGGTGGCCAGCGGCGGCGAGCTGTCGCGGACGATGCTGGCCCTGAAGACCGTCCTGGCCGCCCACGACCCGGTCCGGACGCTGGTCGTGTTCGACGAGATCGACGCCAACGTCGGCGGCCGGCTCGGCGACGTGCTGGGGCAGAAGTTGGCCAGCCTCGGCCGGTCGCACCAAGTCCTCTGCGTCACCCACCTGCCGCAGGTGGCCAGCTACGCCGCCCACCAGTGGACGATCCGCAAGACGAGCACCGCCAAGCGGACGGCCACCACCATCACGCCGCTGGTGGCCGAGGATGCCCGGGTCGAGGAGCTAGCCCTGATGCTGCGGGGGGATTCGCGGTCGGAGACCACCCGCCGGGAGGCGGCCGAGATGCTCCGCACGGCCGAGAGGCTGCGGGCCGGGTAGCCCCGGCCCGGCCTACGCCCCCGGGTCGGTATGGAGGAACGGGGCGAGGGAATCGCCGGTGAACAGGACGACGAACGCCACCCCGGTCGACCGGTCCTCCGGGAGGACCTGGAGCTGCCACCCGGACGCCTGGGCCGGTCGGACGTCCTTCAGCTTGAACTGGGACGGACGCAGGGCGTACACCTTGGCCGTGCCGGTCCCGACCCGGTCCCGGAACACCACCACCGGCACGTCCCGGCCCTGGACCGGCTCGGTCCCGAACATGACGAGGAGGCCGTAGTCGAACGGCGCGGGCAGGCGGGCCGGCAGCCCCTGGTCCGTCAGCCAGTCGCGGACCGCTGCCTCGGCCCCGGGGACGGTGGCCTGCTCGTCCGCCCTCAGGGCCCGCTCGTCCGGGTCGAACGTCGGGCGGGAGGCGGTGAACGCCCCGACGGCCAGCCCGACCGCCAGGAGGGCCGACGCGGCGACCGCGGCCACCCGGTAGGCCCGCCGGCGGAGGACGGCCCCCCGCCGGGCGGACAGGTCGGCGACCAGCTTCGACCGCAGCCCGACCGGGACCTCGACGGCCCGCATGGCGGACCCGACGGCGGCGTCGAACGCGGCCAGCCGGCGGGCGTCGGCGGCGCACCCCGGGCAGCCGGCCAAATGCCGGTCCAAAGCGGCGGCCACGTCCGGCTCCGGGGCGTCAAGGCCGGGCCGGGCGAGCCGCAGGTAGAATTGTGCGTCGTTACAGTCCATTGCCGGCCCTCCGGGGCCCGCCGGCGGCCCCGTTCCCGGCGGCCGCCCCGCTCGGGGCCAGCCGGGACCGGAGGTACGCCTTGCCGCGGGCCAGCCGGGACATCACCGTCCCGATCGGCAGGTCCATCTGCTCGGCGATGTCACGGTAGCTGAAGTCTTCAAAGTAGAACAAGATCAACGGCGTCCGGAAGGCCTCGTCCAGGTCGTCCAGGGCCTGCTGGAGCCGGGCCGGGTCGACCTCCGGCGGGTCGTCCTCCGGCCGGCCGGGCAGCTCCCCGACCGCGTCCAGCGGGACCGCCCGGTGCCGCTTCTGGTCCCGGACCCGGTGCAGGTAGGCGTTCCTCAGGATGCGGAACAGCCACCCCTTGGCCTTGTCCGGGTCGCGGAGTTGCGGCAGCCGGGCGATGGCCTTGCCGAACGCCTCCTGGGTCAGGTCCTCGGCGTCGGCCGCCGACCCGGCCAGCCGGTAGGCGTACCGGTACAGGGCCTCGTAGTGGGCGTCGATCAATCCGTGCAGCCCGCCGGCCGACGCCATCACAATCCCTCACCCATACGGAACCCGCGGGCCGGGGGTTTATTCCCCGGATTATTCGCGGCCGGGCCGCGGACCTCGCGTCCCGACCGAGCGGGGGGTTCGAAGCGACCGGACGAAACCCGGCGAGCCGGGAGCGTGAGCGACCGGAGGTCTGATGCTCCGGTCGCTCACGCTCCCGGCTCGCCAAACCCCAACTCCCGTCCGAATCTCACGCCCGCCGCTCAACGGGGCTTCACTGAATCCAAGAAATTCCCGGCCGGGCGGATTTTTTCCGGGAATATCCCCCGGTGGTTTGTATCAATGGTGGCGTGGGCGGGACCGGTCGCCGTCGGTTGGACCGGCGGTAGCGGCGGATGTGACGACCCGGCAACGGGTTGGGTCTCCGCCGTCCGCTGGAAAGACGCGGGCGGACCGACCCAACGTATGAGAGGCCCGGATTCAGGCCAACCCTGAAATCTCGGGACGCGACCTCTCTGTTCCGGTTCGGTGGCCACCTGTACCAAGGAGTTTTCAGATGAAGCGGACCCTCGTGGCTCTGGTCCTGGCCCTCGGCGTCGCCACGGTCGTCGGCTGCGGCAGCGGCAGCCCGACCAACAAGCCGGCCCCGGCCGGCGGCACCACGCCGTCCGGCAAGAACTAGGCTTTCTCGGCCGACGCGACGGGGCCGGCCGGGACCCGGCCGGCCCCGTTCATTTCCCGAACCACCTCCGACCCGAGGCCGGCCGTGCGGCGGCTCCCGATCCTCGTTCTGGTGTTGGTCTGCGGCTCACTCGCCGGCTGCGGCGGGTCGAAGGACCGCGGCAAGAACCAGGACTATGACCGCCCGAAGGCCAGCGGCAGCAAGTAGCTCAGACACTCGTCGGTCCGACTCGTTTCATTGGTTCGGCCGTAGGGTGTGCGGGTTGCCGAACCAAACCAATCCGAGCCGAGTCCGGTCGGGCGGATGACTGGTCCGTCACGGGGTAGACGGCCCACGCTCGCCCGCCAGTTCCTCACCGATCACGCCCGCGGCCCGCTTCAGCGCCTCGGCCGCCTTACCGCCCATCGTCCCCCGGGCGAGGGCAGCCACCGCCTCCCGTAACGCATCACCCAGCGCCAGCACCGCCCGGTCGGCCGACGGGTGTTCGTCCGGCAGGGCGTCGGCCGCCTGCCGCAGGTGGTGTTCGGCCTCGGCCCGCGGCTTCCCCTCTCCGAGCAGCCGCCCGGCGGTGCGGACCGACCCGGCGGCCGAGGCCGCCGCCCGGCCGAGCGCTTCGTCGTCG
>JAIEQN010000297.1 GCA_019747685.1 Gemmataceae bacterium | reverse complement strand
GGCCGCCAGCGTCATCTGCTTCCGCATCCTGAACGACGGCGTTTTGTAGCACCGTCGGTTGTGTCACAGCCTGTAAGTAGTAGGGGGAGGATCATCCACAGGACCGATCTGGTGGACGACACTGATCACACGATCGTGTCACGCTACCAGTCGGTCATGCGGGGTCTGTATAACTATTACTGCATGGCGACGAACGTCGGCAAGAAAACCAGGATGGGGTACATCAAGTGGGTGCTGGAAACCTCGCTCACGAAAACGCTTGCCCACAAGCATAAGTGCAGCGTGAACAGCGTCTACGAGAAGTACAAGGTGGTCCTTGATCGCTCGATGCTCCAGGTCGTGGTCCCACGGCCGGGCAAGGAACCCCTGGTTGCTGTGTTCGGAGGTATCCCGTTTACGAGGAATCCGAAGGGTCTGGGTTCGGTGGATTTCAGCTTCGGGCAAGCGTGGTCGTTCAACGCCAGTCAACGCTCAGAGGTCGTGCAGCGTCTGTTGGCCGAGGAATGCGAACTCTGCGGGGCCAAAGGGCCAGTGGTCATGCACCACATCCGCAAGCTCGCCGACCTCGACAAACCGGGGCGGCGGCCGAAGGCGGAATGGCAGCGGATCATGTATGCTCGGAAGCGAAAGACACTGGCAGTCTGTGGGGACTGCCACCAGAAGATCCACGCAGGGAAACATGCGGGACCTTCGACTCGGTACTCACTGGAGAGCCGGGTGCGGTGAAAGTCGCAAGCCCGGTTCGGAGGGGGGTGGCTGGAAAAGGGCTTCCCACTTGTGGGGAAGTACCTCGCCGACCACCTACCCTACACCGACCTCTCGCCTGCCGCCATACCCCGCGACAACCGCCCCATCACTCGGGCGCGCCGGCCGCCGGACCCCCGGCTCCTCGGCCCGCCGAACGCCTCCCGCACCCCAACCCCGACGGCCGCCCGGAGGGCGTGCCGGCTGGCCGGCTGGCCGGGTCCCGACCGGCCGCACCGGGCCGGACCGCCGAAACCCCCGACACCCGGCCGATCGTCTCTAAACCCGCCGAGCGTCGGGGGTTAGCAAGACGCTCGTGAGTGGCTGTCGGCTTCCGTTCGTGCCGGACGCACTTTATTTATGGCTTACAGCGGTTTTTTGCTTGACACCGCCTTTCGGACCGGTGAAACTCTGCCCTAGTCGCAAGACTGTTACCCTCGCGCTAATTTCGGGCCACGCTCGCCGGCCCGGGCCAGACGCGCACCATGTTCAGCCCCGTACGACCGCGGAGGCCGGCCGTGACGACCCTCACCACCTCCCGCGACTCCGACACGACCCTTTTCTCCTACCAGCGACCGGCCGCCGGCCGCCCCTGACGTGCCCGCCGGCCCCCGCCGCGGACGCCGGCCCGTTGCGCTGCCTCGGCCTCGTATTCCCGACCCCCTCCTAAGGACTCGACGATGAACCGCCGGACGCAGACTTTCGCCCGCCGCCCGAACCGCCTGCTGCGGGTGGAGCACCTCGAGGACCGGACCGTACCGACGACCGGGGCGTGGCTGCCGGGCGCCGACGCCGTGGCCGGGCCGGTGGCGACGGCCACACAACAGTCGGCCGCCCAGGGCAACCAAACCCAGATCGCCGGGGAGTGGATCATCCGGGTGGACGGGTACTCCGGCCCCCGGCTCGAGCAGGCGGCCGCCGCCGCCCGCCGGGCCGACGCCGCCGGCGGGTCGGTCGAGGTCGTCCGCCAGCTCGGCCTGGACGGGACGTTCCTGGTCCGCGGGCCGGGGGACGCGGCCGCCGCCTGGGCGGCCGCGTCCGGGCTGGGTAAGGTCCGGTCGGTCGAGCCGAACTACTCGAACCGGGCCATCCAGCTCGTCCCGAACGACGCCCGGTTCGGCGAGCTGTACGGGATGGAGAACACCGGCCAGACGATCCTCGGGGTGCCCGGGGTGCCCGGGGCCGACATCAACGCCACCGGCGGGTGGGACCGGGGGACCGGGACCAGCCAGGTGGTGATGGCGTCGATCGACACCGGGGTCGACTACACCCACCCGGACCTGTACCTGAACATCTGGATCAACGAGGCCGAGATCCCGGCCTCCATCGCGTCCGCCCTGGCCGACGTGGACGGCGACGGGATCACCACCTTCTACGACCTGAACGACCCGGTCAACATCGGGCCCGGGAAGATCGAGGACTGGAACGGCAACGGCCGGATCGACGGCGGCGACATCCTGAACAACTCGAGCGGGTGGGAGGACGGGGCCGACAACGACGGCAACGGGTTCGCCGACGACTTCGTCGGGTGGGACTTCGTCAACGACGACAACGACCCGATGGACGGCCACGGCCACGGGACCCACACCGCCGGGACGATGGCGGCGATCGGGGACAACGGGATCGGGGTGGCCGGGGTGAACTGGCGGGGCCGGGTGCAGGCGATCAAGTGGATCGACGACGGCGGGTTCGGGGACACCTCCGACGCCGTCGACTCGGTCAACTACGTGGCCGACACCGAGGCCCGGCTGTCGAACAACTCGTGGCAGATCTTCGAGAACAGCGCCGCCCTCGAGGACGCCATCGCCCACTCCGGGGACAACGGCCAGCTGTTCGTCGTCGCGGCCCAGAACTGGGCGACCGACAACGACGCCATCGAGCGGTTCCCGACCAACTACCCGCTGGACAACATCATCTCGGTGGCGGCCAGCACCAACACGGACGACCGGGCCTTCTTCTCGAACTGGGGCCTGACCCAGGTCGATGTCGCCGCCCCCGGGCTGGACGTGCTGAGCACCGTCCCGTATGGGACCGGGTACGACTACTTCTCCGGCACCTCGATGGCCTCCCCGCACGTGGCCGGGATCGCCGGGCTGGCCTGGTCGATCAACCCCGGGGCCACCGCCGCCCAGGTCAAGGCCGCCATCCTCGGCGGGGTCGAGCCGGTCGACGCCTTCCGGGTCGACGGCCCGACCCCGATCGCCACCGGCGGCCGGGTCGACCTGGTCAACACCCTCAACCTGATGGGGCTGAGCGTCACCCGCACCGACCCGGCCGTCGGGTCGACCGTGTCCACCCGCCCGGTCCAGTACGATGTCTACTTCTCCGAGCCGGTCGTCCCGGGGACCGTCCAGGCGTCCGACTTCACCGTCAACGGGGTCGCGGCCACCGGGGTCCGGCTCCAGCTCGGCAACACCCGGGCCCGGTTCACCTTCACCTCCGACCCGGTGACGGTCGAGGGGCTGCAGACGATGTACATCCCCGAGGGGGTCATCGACAGCGCCGAGCGGCCCCTGTCCAACCTCGAGTTCACCGGCACCTTCCGGTACGACACCCTGCCGCTGGCGATCACCGGGTCCGACCCGGCCGGCGGGGCGCTGGTCACCATGCCGTTCACCGACCTGACCCTGACGTTCAACGAGCCGGTCGACCCGGCCAGCGTGGACGCCGGCGACCTGGCCCTCAGCGCCGGGTCGGCCACCGGGGTGACGGTCGCCGCCGACGGGCTGTCGGCCACCTTCACCCTCGACCTGCCGCTGGTCGAGCAGACGCTGTCCGTCGCGGTCGGGGCCGGGGCGATCGCCGACGTGTTCGGCAACCCGAACCCGGCCGGGTTCTCGTCCACCTACGAGCTGGACTTCGGGACCGTCGCCTTCCCGGTCCCGCTGGCCCCGGCCGGCCCGGCCGGCACCCAGGTGTACCACGGCCGGGCGGCCGGCCGGGTCGGGGTGGCCGGGGACGAGGACGGGTTCACCCTGGCCATCGACGGCGGCCAGCTCCTGACCCCGTGGGTCACCCCGAACGACGCCGGGCTCCAGCCGATCCTGACCGTGTTCGACAGCGGGGACGTGGCGGTCGCCATCCTGACCGCCCCGGCCCCCGGCCAGCCGACCCCCCCGACCGCCCTGGACCTGCCGGCCGGCACCTACCGGATGGTGGTCGGCGGGATCGGCGGGACCGCCGGCGGGTACTCCATCCGGGCGCTGCTGAACGCGACGGCCGAGGCCGAGTCGTTCGGCGGGCCGGACAACGGCACCACCGCCACCGCCGAGCGGCTGACCTTCCGGGCGGCCGGCCCCGGCGGGCTGGCGGCCGTCCGCGGCCGGGTCAGCCTGCCGACCGCCGACATCGAGCCGAACGACTGGTTCGACAACCCGCAGGACATCGACGGCGGGTCGTGGAGCCTCGACGCCAACGGGGACATCCAGGACTCCACCACCGTCCCCCACGTGTCGATCCCGGGGACCGGGAACTACACCTACGACTTCTACAAGTTCACCGTCGACGCGGCCGGGGCGGTCGGGACGTTCGACATCGACTACACCTCCGCCCTGGACAGCTACCTGTACCTGTACACGGCCGACGGGTCCTACATCACCGAGACCGACGACGCCGGCATCGACCCGGGCAGCAGCACCACCCTCGACTCGTTCCTCAGCTGGACGTTCGACAGCCCCGGGGAGTACCTGATCATCGTCGCCTCGTACCCCGGGTCCACCGTCCCGGCCGGGGCCAGCTACACCCTGCAGGTGTCCCTCACCGGCCACCCGCTGGGCGGCCCGGCGGACACCGCCGACGTGTACGCCGTCGACCTGGCCGCCGGGGAGGCGCTGACCCTGTCCCAGACCGGCCCCGGCGGGCTCGAGCTGCTCGGCCCGGACGGGTCGGTCCTGGCGATCGGGGCCGGCGGGTCCAACCTCGGGGACGTGATCGACGGGTTCGTCGCCCCGGCGGCCGGCACCTACTACGCCCGGGTCGCCGGCGGGAACGGCGAGTACACCCTGGTCGCCGCCCGGGCCCTGACCCTCGACCGGGAGCCGAACGGCAGCCCGGATGACGCCCAGCCGGTCGCCGGCGGGGCGGTCGCCGGGCGGGCCCAGGCCGGCGGCGAGCTGTTCGACCTGCCCGGGACCCCGGTGTCCGGCGGGTTCACCCTGACCGGCGACCGGATCACCCTCGGGATCAACCCGGACGGCAGCTTCATCAACGGGGCCACCGGCATCCAGTTCGACGGGACCGAGTTCGTCGTCCCCGGGTCCCCGGTGTCCAGCTTCAGCGTCGCCGTGGACGGGTCCACCTTTACCAACGCCGGGGCCCTCGGGATCACCCAGCTCACCGACATCCAGCTGGAGGACCTGAGCAGCGGGTCGCTCCGCGGGATGCGGATGACCGGGATGGCCGGCGACCTGCGGGTCGAGCGGGTGGTGGTGTTCGACGCCGCGGCCACCTACGCGACCATCGCCACCCGGCTGACCAACCTGTCCGGCGGCTCGATGGCCGGGGTCGCCTCGCTGGAAAACCTCGACCCGGACCAGGACTACCCGACCTCCTTCGCGACGGCCAACGACGTGGTCCTGGGCGGGGAATTCGTCCGGGCCACCGCCGCGTTCGGCACCCCCGGGCTGACCATCGGGCTGGGGTCGGCCGACTCGCGGCGGGTGGTGTCCAGCAGCGGGTTCTTCGTCACCGACCCGTTCCAGGTCATCAACTTCCCGTTCGACTACGACGGGGCGATCGTCGACGACGGGATCAACCTGGCGTTCGACCTGGGCGGGCTGGCCGCCGGGGCGTCCACCTCGGCCACCCTGGTCATGGCCTTCGGCACCTCCGCGGGCGAGGCGGACGCGACGTACTCGGCCAACCCGAACGGCATCCCGACGACCGACACCGACTGGTACGCGGTCACCCTGGGGGCCGGGGACGTGCTGGACCTGGCGACCGAGACCCCGGCCGACGGCCCGGGCGAGTTCGTCAACACCCTCGACCCGCACCTGGAGGTGTACGACGCCGACGGCGACCTGGTGGCCACCGGGGTGGCCGGGGCGGACGGCCGGAACGAGACGGTCAGCTACGCCGCCCCGGCCGCCGGCACCTACCGGGTGCGGGTGTCGGCCGAGGGCGACACCGCCGGCGAGTACGTCCTGTCGGTGTCCGGGGCGTCCGCCACCCCGGCCCCGTTCGTGGTGGCCGGCGCCAGCATCCCGGACGGGGCCTTCTACCGGGCGGACACCGTCCCGGCGACCGTCACCGTCGACTTCAACGACGGGCTGCTGCTCAGCTCCGTGGACGCCGGCGACCTGACGGTCGACGGGGTCGCGGCCACCGGGGTGACGGTGGTGGACGGGGACACGGTCGTCTTCGACCTGCCGGGCGGGCTGGGCGACGGGCTCCACACCCTGACCATCGCCGCCGGGTCGATCCTCGACCTCCAGGGGACGCCGGTCGACGAGTTCACCCGCACCTTCACCGTCGACGCCACCCTGCCGACGGTGGTCGGCACGTCGCCCGCCCCGGGGGCGGTGGTGCCGACCGGGTCGGTGTCGATCGACGTGACGTTCAGCGAGCCGATGCTGGCGTCCAACCTGGACCTGTTCGACGTGGCCCTGTACGGCCTCTTGCGGGGGACGTACACGTTCCCCGACTCGATCTCGTTCGACGCCTCCGGGACGGTCCTGTCGGTGTCCTACAGCGGGCTGGTGGACGACTCCTACCGGCTGGTGCTGTTCGCCGGGTACCCGGGCGGGCCGTACTTCACCGACCTGGCCGGCAACCCGCTGGACGGGCAGGGGGTCGGGTACGCCAGCGACTTCTTCCTGGACTTCGCGGCCGACGCCGACACGGTCGCGTTCCCGACCCCGCTGGCCCAGACCGGCCGGCTCGGGAGCCTGGTGTACGGCGGGTCGACGGTCAGCACGGCGACGTTCGCCGGCGACACCGACGCCTTCACCCTCGCCCTGGACGCCAACCAGACGGCGTCGGTGGTGGTCACCCCGTTCTACTTCGGGTCGGTCATGGTCGAGCTGGTCGCCCCGGACGGGTCGGTGGTCGGGACGGCGACCAGCCCGGCCGACGGGCTGCCGGCGGTCCTGTCGGCCGCCCCGGCGGCGGACGCCGGGACGTACACCGTCCGGGTGACCGGGGTCGGGTCGGCCACCGGGCTGTACCAGGTCGCCCTGACCCTGAACGCGGCGGTCGAGGCCGAGGCCTACGGCGGGCCGGCCAACGACACCCCGGCGACGGCCGAGCCGGTGGCCGGGCTGACCGACCTGCGGGCCGGCCCGGTGGTCGGGGCGCGGGCGGCCGTCCAGGGGGCGGTCGGGGCCCCGCTGGTCGGGGCGGCGTTCGCGTCCGAGAACTTCGACGACGGGCTCATCCCCGGGTCGATCACCACCTACACGTCCGACCCGTCCCGCGGCCGGACCGGGGTGGCGAACTTCGGGTTCTTCCCGAACTTCACCCCGTCGCTGTTCATGGACAACGCCCTGGACGACGGGGTGTACGCGTACAACGACGCGACCTACACGGTCGACGCCGGCGGGCGGGCGGTGGTCAACCTCAGCTTCGACTACTTCAACTTCGGGGACGAGCCGGACAACCTGCCGGCGACGTACACCGACCGGGCGTTCGGGGACGGGGTGTCGGTCAGCGTCGACGGGGTGAACTGGCGGACGGTGCTGAACGCGAACGACGCCTACGGCCGGTCGTTCTTCACCTGGACCGGGTTCAGCGGCGTCCTGCAGGCGGCCGACTTCGGGCTGGCCGGGTTCGACACCCTGTACGTCCGGTTCAGCCAGTACGACAACTACGCCACCGACTTCTACACCGACGGGTACACGTTCGACAACATCGCCCTGTCGGACGTGACCCTGGACGCCGACGTGTACTCGTTCGAGCTGGCGGCCGGGCAGACGGCGACGGTGTCGGCGGCCGGGGTGCTCCTGGACATCGTGGACGCCGGCGGGAACGTGCTGGCGGCCGGGGTCCCGACCCTGGAGGCCGGGAGCGTGGCGACGTACACCGCCCCGGCGGCCGGGACGTACTACGCCCGGGTGAGCGGGGCGTCGGCCCCGTACACCCTGGTGCTGACCACCGGGCTGGACCAGGAGCTGGGCGGGAACGACTCGCTGGCCACCGCCCAGGTGCTGGCCGGCGACGGGGTCCTCGGGAGCATCCGGCCGTCCGTCCCGCAGGGCTTCCAGTTCACCGACTCCGGGTGGTACCGGGACGACGGGTTCCACGACACGACCAACCAGAACTACTACGCCGGGCTGGAGTTCGGGACCGAGTACCGGAACTGGTTCACCTTCGACCTGTCCGGGGTGACCAACACGATCACCGCGGCGACCCTGCAGCTGTCGACCGTGGGTTACGTCGGGTCGGACCCGTCCGAGACGTACACCCTGTTCGCGGTCGCCACCCCGATCGCCGACCTGGTCGGCGGGACCGGCGGGCTGGGGGCGTTCGACGACCTGGCCGACGGGACGCCGCTGGGGACGATCACCCTGACGGCGTTCGACGCCTTCACGGTGGCCACCATCACCCTGAACGCCGACGGGGTGGCCTACCTGAACGACCACCGGGGCGGGCAGGTGGCCCTGGGCGGGGCGATCACCTCGATCGACGGGGACGCCGAGGTCCAGTCGCTGTTCGCCTTCAGCGGCAGCTTCTTCGACACCCGGCAGCTGAACCTGACGTTCGCCCCGCCGGAGGACTGGTACGCGGTCGACCTGACCGCGGACCAGCTCGGGCTGCGGGTGCAGACGAGCACCCCGGGGGACGGGTCGGGCGAGTTCGTCAACCTGCTCGACCCGCGGGTCGAGCTGTACGACGCGGGCGGCAACCTGGTGGCCACCGGGACCGACCTGGCCGACGGCCGGAACGAGGGGATCAGCTTCATCGCCCCGGCCGCGGGCCGGTACTACGTCCGGGTGACCGGGGAGTCGGAGACGACCGGCGAGTACGTCCTGGCGGCGGTCCCGCTGGCCGCCCCGCGGATCACCGTCGAGGTGGACGACAGCGTCCGGTCGTTCGCCTTCCGGGTGACCGGCGGCGGGTGGTCGAGCTTCACCAGCGAGGAGGCCTACCGCGGGTCGGCCCGGGTGTTCGACCAGGACTCCGGGCTGGCCTCGCCGCGGAACGTGGCCCGGTGGCAGATGCGGGCGTCCGGGCCGACCGCCGAGGTGTTCGTCACCTGGGTGGCCCGGCCGGAGAACGCGACCAACGCGACGTACCGGATCTACGACGGCACCACCCTCCGCGGGGTGGTGGTGGTTGACCAGACCCGGCCGCCGACCGGGGTGATGGTCGCCGGGGCCCGCGGGATGATCGTGGCCCAGAGCCTCGGGGTGTTCGACTTCAGCCGGACCGGGACCCTGGTGGTCACGCTGGACAGCGTGGCCGACGGGGACGTGGTGGCCGACGCGGTGTTCGACCCGCCGGTCGGTGACGTGACCCGGACCGGGGACGTGGCCGCGGCCGTGCCCCCGGCGGCGGGGACCGGGGCGACCGCCGGGACGGCCCCGGCCGCCCCGCCG
>JAIEQN010000268.1 GCA_019747685.1 Gemmataceae bacterium | reverse complement strand
AGGGGGCGGTGGGCAGTCGATGGGGGCTATTGTGCCACCGCGGGGGCGGCGGGGAAAGGCGGGGCGGCCGAACTGCCCACCGCCCCCTGCCTACTGCCCACTCACGATGGTCCCGATCGGGTGGCCGGCGATGGCCCGCTCGATCGCCCCGTCCCGCTTGTAGTTGAACACCAGGATCGGCAGCTTGTTCTGCCGGCACAGCTCGAACGCCCCGATGTCCATCACCCGCAGGTCGTCCTTGATGACCTTGTCGTAGGTCAGCCGGTCGTACTTCTCGGCGAACTCGTTCTGCTCCGGGTCGGCGTTGTACACCCCGTCCACCCGGGTGGCCTTGAGGACGACCTCGGCGTGCAGCTCGGTCCCCCGCAGGGCGGCGGCCGTGTCGGTGGTGACGAACGGGTTGCCGGTCCCCCCGGCCAGGATCACCACCCGGCCCTTCTCCAGGTGGCGGAGGGCCCGCCGGCGGATGTACGGCTCGGCCACCGTCTCCATCCGGACGGCGCTCTGGAGGCGGGTCTCGACCCCGATGTTCTCGAGGGTGTCTTGCAGGGCCAGCCCGTTCATCACGGTGGCCAGCATCCCCATGTAGTCGGCGGTGGCCGGCTTGATCGCCTCCCCGCCGGCGGTGAACTGGGCCCCGCGGAGGATGTTCCCGCCGCCGACGACGACGGCCAACTGCACCCCCCGGGCGACCACCCGCTTGAGCTGCTCGGCGATGGCCCCCACCTCGTCCAGGCTGATCCCGCTCTTGCCCCCGTGCCCGAGGGCCTCCCCGCTGAGCTTGAGCAGGACCCGGCGGTACTTCGGGGCGAGCGGGTCGACGGTGTCGGTCATCGGAGGTGGCATCTCGTGGGGCACGCGGGGCGTGCCGGTCGGGTTTCGCGGCACGCACCGCGTGCCCCACGAAAGAGGTACGGACCGCCGGCCGGCCGGCTACGGCAGCCCCTTCGGGCCGGCCCCGCCGCACCCCCCGCCGGCCGCGAACATCGAGAACACGATCAGCATCTGGGCGCCCAGCACCACCGTCCCGAGGATGCGGCGGACGGTCGAGGTGCGATCGGCCGTGTACCCGACCGACCCGGCCATGAGCAGCAGGAACCCGAACATCAGCCCGTACAGGTCGAGCCACCGGGACCGCCGGGCCGAAACCGCCTCGTAGGCCGCCCCCTCGTCCACCTCGTCCTTCCCCTGGGCCTTGTAGAACTCCTCCCGGGCCTTGCTGATGTCGTCCTCGGCCTTCTTCTCCTTCCGCAGCTTCCGCTCCTTCACCTTCCAGTCCAGGTCGAGCCGCTCGGCCGCCCCGCGGGCGCGGTCGACGGCGGCCACCCCGATCAGCGGCTGGAAGAGGAAAACGATGACCAGGAACGCCCCGGAAGCGAACAGGAGGGTCGGCACACCGCCGAGGTCCCGGAACGTCTGCCGCCAGTCCACCCCGGCCAGCGGGCCGGCGGCCGCCCGGGGTGATCGCTCCCGGTCACGCCCCCGCCGCCGGGGCGGACCCCCGACTCCGGCGAAGGCGTCTTCGGGCCGGTCGGCCGGGGCCGCCGGCCCGTCGAGGGTCAGCCCGGCGTCGGTCACCACCAGGGCGGCGCGACACTTCTTGCACGTCACCCGCCGGCCCACGTCCTTCGGGCGGACGTTGTACAGCGCCTGGCACGACGGGCAGAGGTTGTTCATCCGCCGTCCCCCGTGTTAGTCACGCCGGGCCGGGTGGCTGATCCGCCGCCGCAGCCCGGCCAGCACCGCCGGGATGCCGGCGAACAGGTCGGCGGCGGTCGCCGGGTTGTCGGGGCTGGCCCCGTTCCCGGCCGTCTCCAGGGTAAGCCCCCGGGCCGCGGCCACGAACCGCAGCGACTCCACCCCCGGCCAAGTCAGCCGGTTGCCGGACACGTCCAATAGCCGCAGCCGGGGCATCCCGGCCATGCCCCGGTTCAGGTCGAACGCAGCCGCGTTGGTGAGCTGGTTCCGGCCCAGTCGCAGGGACCGTAGCCCGGCCAGCCGGCCGGACCCGGCCAGGGCCGCCGCCCCCCGGTCCCCGAGGTAGTTCCCGGACAGGTCCAGCCCGGCCGCCTTCCCCAGGTGCGGGCACCGGGCCAGGGCCTCGGCCCCGGCCGGGCCGATGGCATTATCCCGCAGGTCGAGGTACGGGTCGCGGGCCAAGAGCCGGCCGAGCAGCCCCGACCCGACCAGGGCCGCCACACCGGCGTCGCCGATGTGGTTGCCCGCGAGGCGGAGGGTATGGACCCGACCCGTGGCCCGGCCCCCGGCCACCGCCCGGACCCCGGCGTCGGACACGTCGTTGCCGGAGAGGTCGAGTTCGACCAGCCCGGCCAGGAACGGCGAGTCGGCCACCGCCCGGACCCCGTCGGCCGAGACCGGGCCGTTGTCGTTCAGGGCCAGGCTCCGCAGGTTCGGGAAGGCCGTCGACCGGGACACCACCCGCGCCCCGGCGTCGTCCAGCCCGTTCGACCCGAGGTCCAGGCCCCGCAGCCCGGCCAGGTACGGCGACCGGGCCAGGACGTTCACCCCGCCGTTGCCGAGGTCGCCCAGCGACAGGTCGAGTTCGGCCACCTCCGCCAGGTGTGGGCACCGGGCCAGGTCGGCGACCGCCCGGGTCGGGTCGAGCAGCCGGACCCGGCGGACGTAGGACCGCCCGCCCGGGCCGGCCCGGGTGCGGCGGAATAGCTCATCGCCCCGCGACAAGAACACCCCGGCGTCGACCGACATGGCCTCCGGGATGCCGCGGCGGAACTCGACCCCGGCGACCAGGTCGGCCAGGGGTTCGGTCCAGGCGGCCGCGTTGCGGCGGAGGAGGTCGGCCTGGCGGTCGGCCAATTCGGGCCGGCGGGGGTGGTCGGGGGGCAGCCGGGCCAGGGCGACCTGCACCCGGACGAGGTCGGCCCGGGGGTGGTCGCCGGCCTCGTCCAGGTAGTCGGCGTAGACCAGCCGGGGGCCGTCGTCGGCCGGCCGGGCGAGGATGGCGTCCAGGAACGGCTGGTCGGCGGCGGACATGATGAGGAATTCTAACCGACCCAGGCCCGGCGGCGAACCGAAATCGGCCCGCCCGTGCCGCCCCTGCGGGCGGCCGGTACACCCCCGGCTCTCATTGGTTTGGTTCGGCAACCCACACACCCCGCGGCCGAACCAATGAACCCGGTCGGACCGACGGAAGTGAAAGTGTATGCGGCCCGAGGATACCATCCGGCCGGTTGACCCGGTCCGGTCGGGTGCCCATAATCGGGCACCCGGACCACCGGCCCGGCGAACGGTTCATCCCGGAGGTTCCCCATGCTCGCGCGGCTGGTTGTGGCGGCGGTTGCGGTCGGCTTGCTGGTCGCGGCCGACGACCCGAAGGCGGATGACCCGGTCAAGGCCGACCTGAAGAAGCTCGAAGGGACGTGGGTGGTCGAGAAGCTGGAGGCGGCCGGTCCGGCCCCGGAGGAGCTGAAGAAGGCGACCCTGACGTTCGCCGGGGACAAGCTGACCATGAAGTCGGCCGGCGGAGAGGAGATGCGGCAGACCGTCCGGCTGGACCCGAAGAAGAACCCGAAGGAGATGAACTTCGTGCCGGAGAAGAAGGAGCCGAACGCCGCCCCCGGGCTGGCCATCTACAAGCTCGACGGCGACACCCTAACGCTGGCCCTCGGACCGCCGGACAAGCGGCCGACCAAGTTCGAGCCGCCGGAGAACGGCTTCCTGCTGGTGCTGAAGCGGAAGAAGTAGGCCGCCGTGCTTCTCCCCCTCCCCCTGTGGGGGAGGGGGCCGGGGGGAGGGGTCGGCTACTGAATTCGGAACGCCTCCTTCAGGCAGGCCAGGGCCTCCTCGCCCCGGTCCCGGTCGACCACCACCCCGACGCACACCTCGGACGTGTTGATCATGCTGATGTTGATCCCCTTCGCCGCCAGCGCCCCGAACATCGTCCGGGCCACCCCGGTGTGGGTCCGCATCCCGACCCCGTGGACGTACAGGACCGCCACCTCCGAATCCCCGACCGCCCGGCAGCCGCCGTCGATCGTCCGGACCACGTCCTGGGTCCGCTTCAACGCCCGGGTCAGGTCGGCCTTCGGGACGGTGAACGACAGCTCGGCCCGGCCGGGGGCGGTCAGGTTCTGGACGATCATGTCCACCACCACCCCGCCGGTGGCCACCGCGTTGAACACGGCCGAGCAGTTCCCCGGCCGGTCCGGCAGGTCGAAGATGGTGATCCGGCTCTGGTCCGGGTCGAGGTGGGCGCTGGAGACCAGCACGTCCTCCATCCCCTCGAGCCGGGCCACGGCCGCCGCCCGGTCCCGGTCCGACGGCGACAGCACCGGGGACGGGCGCTGCTTGAAGTCCGGGCTGTGGCCCTCGGCCCGCGCCCCGAACCCGGCGTCCCGCACCTCCTGCCCGGCCCCGGCCCGCGGCTCGGCCAGCCCGAAGGCGGCGTGGACGGCCCGCAACGCCGCCCGCCCGCGGACCGCCTTCTTGGCCTCCAGGTGGGCCTTCTTGGTCGGCTCGGCCGGCGGCTCGTCCTCCGGGTCGGGCGGGGCGTCGGCCGCGTCCTCCTCGACCAGCACGCTGATCTTGATGTCCCCGGTGGTGATCATCTTGAGGTTGACACCGGCCTGGGCCAGGGCCGCGAACATCTTCTCGGCCACCCCGGTGTGGGTCCGCATCCCGGCCCCGACCACCGACACCTTGCTGACCTTGCCCGCCTCCCGCAGGGTCGCCCCGAGGCCGTCGGCGATCGGACGCAGCGTCTTGACCGCCCGCTCCAAGTCGGCGTTCAGAACGGTAAACCCGATCGTCGCCTTGCCGCCGCCGCCGGCGCTCTGGGCGATCATGTCGACGGCAACGCTCGCCCCGGCCAGGGCCTCGAAGACGCGGTGGCTGACGCCCGGCCGGTCGGGCACGCCGTCCAGGACCAGCCGGGCCTCGTCCGCGGCCAACGCCGCCCCGCAGACCGGGAACCCCCGCATCCACTCGGCCTCGGGGACGATCCACGTCCCGACCGCGTCCGACCGGGCGTTGCGGACCATCAGGGGCACGTCGAACTTCTTGGCGAACTCGATCGACCGGGAGTGCATCACCCCGGCCCCCATGCTGGCCATCTCCAGCATCTCGTCGTAGCTGATGGCGTCCATCTTCCGGGCGTCCGGGACGACCCGCGGGTCGGTCGTGTACACCCCGTCCACGTCGGTGTAGATTTCGCACGCCACCTCGTACCCGGCCCGCTTCATGGCGGCGGCAACCGCAACCGCGGTGGTGTCGCTCCCGCCCCGGCCGAGGGTGGTCAGGTCGGCCGCCTCGTTCATCCCCTGGAAGCCGGCCAGGAGGACGATGTTCCCGGCGTCGAGGGCGGCGGTCAGCCGGCGGGTGTCGATCGACTTGATCCGGGCCTTGCGGTGGGTCCGGTCGGTGACGATCCCGACCTGCGGGCCGGTCAGGCTGACGGCCTGCTCGCCCAGCTCGTGGATGGCCATCGCGGTCAGGGCGATGGACACCTGCTCGCCGGTGGCCAGGAGCACGTCCATCTCCCGGGCGGACGGCCCGGCGGTGATCTCGGCGGCCTTGGCGATGAGGTCGTCGGTGGTGCTCCCCTGGGCGGAGACGACGACGATGACGTGGCCGCCGGCCCGCTTGGCCCGGATGGCCTTGCGGGCCGCCTCGAACACCGACTCGGCGTCCTTCAGGCTCGACCCGCCGAACTTCTGGACCACCAGCCGCACGGCACCGCTCCCGGCTCGGGGTGATAAGTGGGACGGCATTAGGATAGCCGGGGGAGGGGGACGGGCTATGCTTTCGGCAACAGCCGAGGGTCGATCGGGAGGGGCCGGCGGGGGCCGATGGTCAGCCGCCGGAAGTCCGGGTGGCGGGGGTTCAGGACGAAGTTGTCCTCGCCGTCGACCACCGCGCTGGGCACCCGCAAGACCGGGGACGACAGGGCGGCCACCCAGGCGTCGCCGGCCGCCCGCAGCGCCGCCGGGGCGACCGGGTTGGTCCAGTCCGGGGGGAGCACCCCGGGGCCGACCGGCTCGACCGACGCCGGCGGGATGGCCACCTCGAACGCCACGAAGTCGCGGAGCCCGGCCAAGTCGCCGGTATGGACCAGCACCTCGAGGATCGCCAGGGACCGGCTGGCGGAGGCGTACACGACCGCCACCCCGGGGCTGTTCCACCGCCCGCCCCGGAGGCTCGACCCTTCCCCGTCGAACGGGTTGTACGGGGCCTCGGCATACCTCCGGGAGACGATCCGCCAGGCCGAGATCGTCACACGATGACCCCGTGTTCGAGCTGGTGGATCAGGCCCTCGACCTGCCGGGCCCCGATCTCGGTGGCGGCGAGTTCCAGCGGGGTCCGGCCCCCCAGCGCCGGCCGGGGCGTCCGCATCCACCGGTCGGCCGCCTCGGCGTTCCCGCCGAATAGCCCGTGGGCCAGCCGGAACAGGGTCGCCAGCCGGAACAGCCGCTCGGACTCGCCGGCCGCCAGCCGGTTCGACTGTTGCCGCCGGAGGAGCGTCCGGGGCGGGACGGCGATCAACCGGGCGACCTCGGCCCGGGGAAGGCGGCTGGCCTTCTCGAACCGCACGAACGAGGAGAACGGCAGCCCGTCGAGCAGCGCCCCGTGTACCCCGAGCGGGTCGCCCACGTCCAGCCCCAGGGTGAACGGGTCGCCGGCCGCGGCCGGGCCCTTCGTCGGCTTCTTGGCCGTCGGCATCGCCATCCCCCTCGACGCCGGGAACCGCGCCCGGCCACATGGCGGCATTATCCGCGCCAGATGCCGGTCCGTCAACACCGGCCGTACCCCCGGCCGGTGTCGTCAGCCCAGCCGGGGGTCGAAGCGGAACGGCTGGGGTTGGCCGATGCGGACCTCGGCGAACCGCGGGTGCAGGGGGTTGAGCAGGTAGTTGAACCCGTCCGGGACGACCGCACTGGGGATTCGCAGGGCCGGCCGGGAGTCGTCGGCCGCCAGCCACCGGTCGCCGACGGCACGCGCCGTTTCCGGCGGCGGGTCGGCCGCCCAGTCGTCGGGCAGGTCGGGAATGGGATCGATCAATTCGGGGGGAACGATCGCTTCGATCAGGCAGTAGCCGGTCCGCAGCCGCCGCTCGGGGATGGCGTGAACCAGGACTTCCAGAGCCGCCAAGCCGGGGTGTTCGGCCACGTAAACCACCGACCGGCCGGGGCTATTCCACCGCCCGCCGTAGAGCCGGGCCCCTTCGCCGGAAAAGGATGTCGCCGCCCACCGGACCTGGTCGATCCGCCAGACCCGGACGGTCACGTGAAGACCCCGTGTTCTAGCCGGCCGATGATGTCGAGTACCATCTTGGCCCCGGCCTCGGTCCCGGCCAAGTCGAGCGGGACCTGATACCCCAGCCCGCGGACCGGCCCGGTCAGCCACCGCCGGGCCGCCTCGGCGTCACCCTCGAACAGTTCGGCCGCCCGGGCGAAGACCATCGCCAGCCGGTACAGCCGGTCGGACTCGTCGGGGTCGAGCCGGTGGGCCTTCCGCCGGCGGGCTAGGGTGGACGCCGGCACCCGGATGAGCCGACCGATCTCGGCCCCGGACAGCCGACTTTGTTCCTCGAACCGCTGTAAGGCCGAGAACGGCAGGCCCTTGAGGATGCTCTGGTGGACGGCCGAGGGTTCCGTCTCCTTCAGCCCGAGGACCGCCGACGGGGACAGGACCGCGGGGTTCATGACCGCTCTCCGGGCCGGCGGGCGGTGGCCCACCAGATGGTAATCATTCTATGCCAAATGGTGGGCCGGCCGTCAAGCACCGTTCACCGGAATGTTGCATCCCGGCAGGCGAATCGGTAGGCTCAACCTGACCACTGCCGGTTGTCGGTCGATTTGGTGGCACAGGCCTCCCGGCCTGCGCCACCGGAGCCAAACCGACCGACTGCCCCGTCGTCTCATCCCGGAAGCCCGGCATGACCCGCTGCCTGCCGCTCGCCGCCCTGACGCTCGTACTCATGCTCGTGGCCGCCGCCCGGGCCGACAACTGGCCGCAGTGGCGGGGGCCGAAGAACGACGGCCGCTCGGCCGAGACCGGCCTGCCGACCGAGTGGGATCAGACCAAGAACGTCGTCTGGAAGCTGAAGCTGCCGGGCCGCGGGGCGTCGACGCCCGCCGTCTGGGGCGACCGCCTCTTCCTGACCTCGCTCGACGGCGATAGTATCGTCCTGCTCTGCGTCGGCACCGACGGCAAGGAGCGGTGGCGGCAGAAGCTCGGCAGCGGCGGGAAGGTCACCGGCCGTGGCGGCGAAGGGGACGACGCCTCGGCATCGCCCGGCACCGACGGCAAGCACGTCTGGGCGGCCGCCGGGACCGGTGCCCTGGCCTGCTACACGGTCGACGGCGAGAAGGTGTGGGAGGCCGACCTCCAGAAGTACGGCAAGTTCCGCATCCAGTTCGGCATCCACTGGACCCCGGTGCTGTACAAGGACCGGCTGTACCTCCAGGTAATGCACCGGGCGGCCCAGAAGGTGGTGGCCCTGGACGCCCTGACCGGGAAGGAACTGTGGGCGGTCGACCGGCCCGGCTACGGCAAGGGGGAAAGCCCCGACACCTACGCCTCGGCGTTCGTCTGGGACGGCCCGGGCGGGCCGCTGGTCATCGCCCACGGGAACGATTACTGCACCGCCCACAAGGCCGACACCGGCGAGGAGGTGTGGCGGGTGGCCGGGCTGAACCCGTCCTCGAACGGGGCCTGGCGGTTCGTGTCGTCGCCGCTGGTGACGCCCGAGCTGATCGTGGTGCCGTCGTGCAAGGACGGCCCGGCGGTGGGCCTTAACCCGGTCGGGGCCAAGGGCCAGATCGACCCGGACAACCCGGCGGAACTCTGGCGGTTCAAGACGACGCCGGACGTGGTGTCGCCGCTCTTGGTGGGCGACCTCGTCTACCTGCTCCACAGCGACCGCGGCGAACTCACCGCCGTCGAGGCCAAGACCGGCCGGGAGGTCTACCGGAAGTCGCTCGGGACCAAGCAGATCTACCGCGGCAACATGGCCTACGCCGACGGCAAGATTTACGTCGTCGGCCGGGAGGGGGTGGGGGTGGTGATCCGGGCCGGGCCGGGGTTCAAGGTGCTGGCGACCAACGACCTGAAGGAAGTGGTGTACTCCTCGCCGGCGATCTCGAACGGCCGGCTCTACCTCCGCGGCCGGGACCACCTGTACGCCATCGGGGCGAAGTAGCCGCAGCTTCCGATCGTGTCCGGGTTCGGTGGCCCAGGCCGCCCGGCCGGTGCAGGGCAAACGCAGGCCGGGAGGCCTGTGCCAC
>JAIEQN010000597.1 GCA_019747685.1 Gemmataceae bacterium | reverse complement strand
GGCCTACGCCTGGGCGGTGGCCGAGGCCGGCCGGCCGGTCCAGGCCGTCGTCCAGAGGTACAGCGAGCTGCTGCGGGCCGACGACCGGTCGTGGGCCCGGGCCGGGGCGGCCCTGGCGGCGGCCGGGCACCTGGCCCTGGCGTCGGCCTGGCTGGCCGACTACCGCGACCGGGACGGCCTGGAGGCGTGGATGCTCCGGCCGCTGGCGGCATCGCTGCGGGCCCTGGACCAGGACGACAAGGCCCTGGAGGTGTGCCGGGCGGCGGTCCGGCTGGGCGGGCCGGACGAGGTGTTAGCCGACTACCGGGTCTGGCTGGCCCTCGACCTGGCCCTGAGCGGGCAGGTGGAGGCGGCGGGGGGGCAGGCCGGGAAGGTCGACGCCGTCACGATCGGCGACGGCACCCGGCTGGTGCTGGCGATGGCCGAGGCGGTGGTCCTGGTGGGCCGGGCCGGACCGGGCGGGAAGGCGGCGGCGTTCGCCGAGGCGAAGGAGCACCTGCGGGTGGCGGCCGGGTCGTGCGCCCGGGCCGACGTGCCGGTCGGCGCCGCCCGGGCCTACCGGCGGGTGGTCTCCCGCCTCGTGGCCGACGTGGGGACGCTGGGGGCGAGGTTCTGGGCCGCCGGCCAGCGGCTCCGCCCGTGGGTGCGGTAAACTGGTGGTGGGTCACATCAGGGGGGAGCCGCCATGACCGCGACCGAGCCGACCGCCGCCCCGCCCACCCCGTCCGTGCCGGCGGAGCCGCCGTTCGCCGTCACCCGGGCCGAGTGGCAACGCCTGCTCGACCGGCTGGCCGAGCAGGAGGCAACCATCCGGCAGCTCACGCAGCACGTCGAGAACCTCCGGGCCCGGGTCGAGCCGCAGTGGGACCGGTCGGCCGGAGTTCGGAACTCGGAGTACGAGCCGGCTATCGCGTCGGCCGCCGCCTTCGAGGCCGAGATCGACGAGCTGCTTGCCCACCGGGCCGCCCACCCGGCCGACCGGTGGGTGGCGTACCGCGGTCCGCAGCGGCTCCGGTTCGGGCCGACCGGCTATGCCCTCCACCAAGAACTCATCCGCGAGTACCCGGACGGCGAGTTCTCGCTGTTCGGCATCGAGGCGTCGGTGAAGTATCCGAACGACACCGTGGTCTGACCGGGGGCGGCGATGCCGACGGTGATCGACGACCAGCCGTGGCCGCCGGACGCCGGCGAGGACCTGTTCCGGCCGGACGGGTCGCCGGTCCTCGACCCGGCCACCCGTCTGCCGTTGCGGGCCCGGCACGACCAGCTCGTCGTCTGGGCGGTCCTCGCCCCCGGGGGGTCGGCGCCGCCGGCGGGGCTGCCGCTCCTCCCGGTCGTTCTCGATACCGGGTTCAACGACACCTTCCTGATGCAGCAGGAGCAGGCGAACGACTGGCTCTCGCCGACTTTCGTCGCCGGGCTCACGCTGAATAGTCGTTTCCTTCAGATCGGCCCGGACCGGATCGAGGGCCGTTACGCCGACCTGTGGCTGTACCCGAATGTGCCCGGGACCCGCGACCCGGACCCGTCCGGGATGCCCGTCCGGCTCGAACTGCCGAGCGGAGCCTGGCTCGTCCCGCCGGGCACACAGGCCGCGAAAGAGAAGCCCCTGCTCGGGCTCCTGGCGATCGCCCACAACGGGCTGACTCTCCGCATCGACGGGCTGGCCCGGCGGGTGTGGGTGGACGCCCCGTGACGCCGCTCGCGGACGAGCCCGACGGCCGGTTCGCGGTCGGGCCGTCCACCGTGCCGGGGGCCGGGCGGGGGCTGTTCGCCCGGGTCGACCTGCCGGCCGGGGCGGTGCTGGCGGTGGTCGGGGTGCTGGTCCGGCGGGACTCCCCGGCGGACGTCTGCACCCACTTCGCGGACCGCCACAAGCTCCGGGTCGGCGACGACCTGTTGCTCATCCCGACCGGGTTCGGCGGGCTGGTGAACCACTCGACCACGCCCAACCTCGAACGCCTGGCCGACGGCGACCGGGTGTTCTTCCGGACCCTCCGCCCGGTCGTGGCCGGGGAGGAACTGTTCTTTCGCTACCCCGACGCGGCCCTCGAACGGTTCGGGATGACGTGACGGCGGTCGGGCGGGGGCGTCGGTGAGCGCGGCGGCCAACCAATCGGACCAGGCGAACAGGAACACACACCCGCTCCCGGCATGACCCGAACGGCCCCGGTCGTCGGGTCCGTCGGTAGGGGCACGCACTTCCGATCCGCGTCCGATTCCGTCTGCAAGCCGGTGCTGCCGGGGGGAGCGAGTGATAACTTGTGTACAGAGGTTGATTCCCGGGTCGTGCCGGGGTACAGGGCCTCGCCATGAAACGCCACGCCCAGCCCAGTTTGTTCGACCTGCCCGTCTTGCCCGATCACTACGCCGGTCCGGATGATGTCACCTCGGCTCCCGGGCTGCTCGCGCTCGCCGCCTCGCTCGGGGCCGAGCGGGTCGCCGGCTGGTCGGCCGCCCGGCCCGGGCCGCTCGATGGCCTTCCCGAAGTCCCGGCCTCGCTGACCGCCGACGTGCGGGCCGCGATCCGCTCCGGCCGGGACCCGCTCGGGGACATCTTCTGTCGGCTCCGCACCCCCGAGGCGCGGCGGCCTTGGGGGGCGACCTATACCCCCGCCCCGATCGTCGATTGGATGCTCGACACGGCGGCCCGGTGGTTCGGGTCGCCGTCCCGGGTCGTCGACCCCGGGACGGGCTCCGGCCGGTTCCTGCTGGCGGCCGGGCGGCGGTTCCCCGGGGCCGAGCTGGTCGGGGTGGAAACGGACCCGCTCGCGGTCGCCCTGGCCTGTGCGAACCTGTCGGCGGCCGGGCTGGCGGACCGGTCCCGGGTGGTGGTCGAGGACTACCGGCGGGCCGACCTCGGGCCGGTCGACGGCCGGACCCTGTACGCCGGCAACCCGCCCTACGTCCGCCATCACCAGATCGGGGCGGGGTGGAAGGACTGGTTGACGACCCAGTCCCGGCGGCTGAACCTGTCGGCCAGCCAGTTGTCCGGGTTACACGTCCACTTCTTCCTGGCCACCGCCCTGCGGGCCCGGCCCGAGGACGCCGGCGTCTTCATCACCGCCGCCGAGTGGCTCGACGTGAACTACGGCCGGCTCGTTCGTGACCTGTTCCTCGGCCCACTCGGTGGACGGCGGATCGACGTGATCGAGCCCACGGCCGTGCCGTTCCCGGACGCGGCCACGACGGCCGCCATCAGCACGTTCGAGTTCGGCAGCCGCCCGAAGACGGTGACGGTGCGGCGGGTGTCGGCGATCGGCGAACTGGGCGACGAGTCGGCCGCCCACCCGATCCGCCGCGAACGGTTGGAGGCGGAGGCCCGCTGGTCGTACCTCACCCGCGCCCCGAGGAAAGCACCGGCGGGCTACGTCGAACTCGGCGAATTGTTCCGCGTCCACCGCGGGCAGGTGACGGGCGCCAACAAGGTCTGGATCGCCGGGGACCACTCGACCGGACTTCCCGAACGGGTCCTGTTTCCCTCTGTGACGAAGGCCCGGGAATTGTTCCAGGCCGGACCGGTGTTGGACGATCCGAGCGGCCTCCGGCGGGTGATCGACCTGCCCGCCGAGTTGGACGGCTTAGAGTGGGACGACCGGAAGGTGGTGATGCGGTTTCTCAAGACGGCGGAGCGGATGGGCGCACGCCAGGGGTACATCGCCAGCGCCCGCCGGGCGTGGTGGTCGGTGGGGCTGCGGGAGCCGGCCCCGATCCTGGCCACTTACATGGCCCGCCGGCCACCGGCGTTCGTGCTGAACAAGGCCGACGCCCGGCACATCAACATCGCCCACGGGCTGTACCCCCGGGAGCGGTTCGAGCACGCCGTCCTGTCCGGCGTGGTGAAACACCTGACCACCGCCGTCACGGTGGCCCAGGGCCGGACCTACGCCGGCGGCCTGACTAAGTTCGAGCCGCGGGAGATGGAGCGACTAATGATCCCCTCTCCAGAAGTGTTGCGTCAGGGGGTTTGACGTGATCGACCCGCCGCGGTGGACGGACCAGGAACTCACCGAGCAGTCGGCGTTGTCCGTCAGGCGGTTCCAGACGGAGCGCCTCGAGGAGGACCTGTCGAAGTACGGTGATTACTTCGACGAGTGCCAGACGCAGTTCATGGACCTGCTCGAACAGACACTGGACCTGTCCGAACTGGAAGCCAATGCCGCCGCCATCCTGGCCGACAAGAAGCTGCTCGCTTCGTTCCGGTACGTGTCCGGCCCGCCGATCTCGGCGGACGACCTCAAGGTCGTAGCAGACGCCGTTCTGTCGAAAGCCCGCCTCCTCGCGGACGAAGACATGCGGCAACGGGTGGTGCAGGTCATTATGGCCGGGCTGGACCGCCGGCGTTTCCCGTGGGTGCTTGAAGGGAAGAGGCCGAGCGATGCCGAGAAGCAGGCCGCCGTGATCGCCTCGGCGGCATTGATGGCTAACCAACGGCTCCAGACGCAGCGGCGGAACGAGGGCTCCCGGGAACAGGAGACGGCGGTTTGCGAGCAGCTGCAAGCGATCGGATTTCGTGAGGTACGGGCCGTCGAAATGAAGGTCATCGGGGATACGCCCCGGCCGGGCGAGTTCTGCCGAGAGGCAATGCTGGCCGGCCGGAAGGCCGACATCACGGTCGGGTTGTATGACCGGCGAGCCATGCCGATCGAGTGCAAGGTGTCAAACTCGGCGGTGAACTCGAAGAAGCGGCTCAACAACGACGCGGCGGTGAAAGCCGTACACTGGAGGCGGGACCTCGGGGAAGTGAATGTGGTACCGGCGGCAGTCTTGAGCGGCGTTTACACGCTCTCGAACCTGCGGTCCGCCCAGGATCGCGGGCTGACGCTGTTCTGGGCCCACGACCTCGCCCAACTCGTCGACTTCATCAACCGAACGAAGCCCGCCCCGCGGCGGGGTAAGAAGTAGCCGATCCGCCGGCGAGGCCGGCCGCGGCCGTCAGTTCCGCCCGGCCGCCGGCCGCGGTATGCTGGGGCTGTCCCGCCCGGAGGCCGCCGTGATCCAACACCGAGCCACCGCCGTCTACGAGGGCGGCGTGTTCAAGCCGACCCGCCCGGCCCCGATCCCGGACGGCACCCGGGTCGAGCTGGTCATCTCCGTCCCCCTGCCGCCGGCCGAGATCGATAACTCGCCGGAGGCGGTCGAACTCCGCCGGCAGAAGGTCGAACGGCTCCGGAGGCGGCTGGCCGAGATCGATGCCCTCGACGCCGACGAGCCGGACGACGGGTACGACCCGCTGGTGGAGATCAACAACGACCGCATCCGCCGCGGCGCCCGCCCGATCCTCCCGCCGGACGGGGCGACCTCGTGACCCCGAAGGCCGTGTTCCTCGACTCCACCCCGCTCGGCCTGCTGTCCGGACCGCCCCGGCGGGCGGACGTGGCCGCCTGCCGGCAGTGGGCCGACGCCCTCGTGGCGGCCGGGCACCTGGTCGTGATCCCGGAGTGCATCGACTACGAACTCCGGCGGGAGCTGATCCGGGCCGGTAAGACGAACAGCGTCCGCCGGCTCGATGTCCTCCAGTCCGACTACACCTACCTGCCGCTGAACACCGGCGTGATGCTCGAAGCGGCCGACTTGTGGGCGACCGCCCGTCAGCGGGGCCGGCCCGGAGCCGGCCCCAACGACATCGACATCGACATGATCCTGGTCGCCCAGGCGGTCGTCCTCAACCTCCCGAACACCGTCATCGCCACCGCCAACGCCGCCCACCTCGCCGGGTTCGGCCCGGCCGTAGAGCTGTGGTCGAACATCCGCCCGTGACGGCGGAACCCGCCGCTCCGGCATGCCCCCGAAAACCTGCCCGAACCGATTTGACATCGGCCAACGGGAGTGTACAGTACGGAAGTATAGTATCGGCCGGCCTACGGATTCGCGCCCGACTGTGCCGGGTGCGGCGAGCATGACCGGGTACGGTACTGCTCGGGCCGGAGCGGAAATGGCAAAGTGAGAAAGGGTTCGGGCGGGAGCGAAGGCCGAGCATGACGGCCCGGTCATGCTTTCGACGCCACCGGGCGGTCAGAAACATCAGTTCACTCAAGCACTTGCGGCGGAAGGTCGTCCGTGATGAAAAATGAGGGGGGGAGGGGGGGTCATGCATGCTCGGCTACGCCGCCTTCGCATCAACGTTGGCCGGCTCGTGGCGTAAGACCTTCTTGGGTTGGTGCTTCCAGCGGCGGTGGAGCCAAAAGTACTGCTCCGGGTGGCGGCGGATGAGGCGTTCGAGTGCGGCGGTGTATTGCCGGGTCATGGCCGCCACCGCGTCCACCCGGCCGGCGTAGTCCCGCGGGTCGATCACCTCCTCGCACACCACCTCGTAGAAGAACGGCTCGGCCGTCCGCGGCACGCCGATCACGACAAGGGGGGCGTCAAACTCGACGGCCATCAGGGCGACCGCCTTGTGGGTGCTGGCCGGGCGGCCGAAGAAGTCCACGAACACCCCCCGCGGGCCGGCGTCCTGGTCGGCCAGGGTGGCTACCTTCGCCCCGGCCTTCAGCACCCCGGTCAGCCGGTCGAAGTCGTCCTTCTTGGCGATGACCTCCTGGCCGGTGCCCTGCCGTAGTCGCTTCAGGAAGCGTTCGAGGCGGGGGTTGTCGAGGACCCGGGCGATGGCGTAGGTCCGCATCCCGACCAGCCCGATCATCCGCCCGGCCAGCTCCCAGTTGCCGAAGTGGGCGGTGACGATCAGGGCCGGCCGGCGGGCGAACAGGGGGGCGATCATCTCCGTCATGTGGTACATCCCGGCGTACCGCCGCCAGCAGCCGACGTGCAGCTTCCGCGGCAGCAGGACCATCTCGACGGCGACCCGGGCGAAGTGCCGGTAGCAGGCCCGGACGAGCCGGTCGACGGCGGGGGGGTCGAGGCCCGGGAAGGCGTGGCGGAGGTTGTCGGCGGCGACCGCCCGGTGCCGCCGGTCGAGGCGGTAGGCCAGCCACCCGACCCCGTCGGCCAGCGTCAGGGCGAGCGGCACCGGCAGCATGTGGACGACGGCGACCGCGAGCCGGACGGCCAAGTAGACGGCCAAGTCGAGGGCGGGCCTGCGAGCCTTCCGGGCCATCGGGCGGCCTCCGTCGGGGGCCGCAGCATACCCGGCCGCGGGTTAACCCCGCAACTCCACCACCCGGCCGGTCCGCATGCTCTCGTAGATCGCACAGATGAGGTCGACGGCCCGCTTGCCTTCGCGGCCGTCGACGGCCGGCGGGCGGTCGTTGCGGACCGCGTCCACGAAGTCGGCGAGCTGGCGGCGGTGGCCCTCGTGGCTGATCGCCTTCGGGTCGGCGGCCCCGCCGGACGCGGCGGTCTTGGCGGCGAACCGCTCCTTCACCGCCCGGTCGGCGTCGGTTTCGGGGGTAAAGTCCCAGCGGATGATGTCGTCCTGCTCGACCTCGGCTGACCCCCGATTCCCGTGGACGGCGATCGTCTTCGGGTAGCCGGGGTGGACGCTGGTGGTCGCCCGGATCGTCCCCAGGGCACCGTTGGCGAACCGGACGACGGCGACGGCCGTGTCCTCGACCTCGATCCGCTCGTGGGCGAGCGTCGCCGTAAAGCCGGTGACGTGGGTGGCCGGCCCCATCAGCCAGAGGAGGAGGTCGACGTTATGAATGGCCTGGTTCATCAGGGCCCCGCCGCCGTCGAGGGCTTGCGTCCCCTTCCACCCGCCGTCGTCGTAGTACGCCTGGCTTCGCCACCACTTGCAGGCCGTTTCGCCTAGGGTCAGCCGGCCGAACCGGCCGGCGTCGACGGCCGCCTTCAAGGCCCGATTGGCGTCCCCGAACCGGCTCGGGAAGATGGTGCAGAGCTTCACCCCGGCCCGGTCACAGGCGTCGATGACCTGTTGGCACCGGGGCCCGGTGATCTCCAGCGGCTTTTCCACCACGACGTGCTTGCCGGCGGCTACCGCGGCCAGGGCCGGTTCGAGGTGGGCCCCGCTCGGGGTGGTGACGATGACGGCGTCGACGCCCGGGACCTTCACCGCCTCCTCGACGGAGGTGAAGACCGGGCCGGCCGGGGCGCCGGTTTCCTCCAGGAGCTTGCGGGCGTTGGCCGGGGTGCGGCTGACCAGGGCGGCGACCCGTGCCCCGGGGATTTCGAGGACGGCCCGGGCGTGGAACCGGGCGATCATCCCGCAGCCGACGAGCGCGAAGCCGAAGGGGTCGGGCATGGCGGCACCTGTAGGAGGGGGTGCCGGAGATTGTACCACGGTCGGGTCATCGCAGCAGCCGGGCCGCCTTCACCAGGTACTGCACCCCGCTCCCGACCGTCGCCCCGAGCATTGCCCAGAGCAGCGCCGATTGGAAAGGCTCCAGGACCGTCAGGGCCGAGGCCGCCGGGCCGTCGCCCCCGTCCCGCAGCGACAGGATCAGCAGGACGCCGATCAGGACGGCCGACTGGAGGCCCATCTTCAGCTTCCCGAACCAGTCGGCCCCGAACTTCTTCCCGCTCGCCTCGACCACCCCGCGGAGGCCGGTCACGGCCAACTCCCGGCCGACCACCACCGTTACCATCCAGGGGTCAATCCCGGCCCCGGGGACCGGGATCAGGAAGACGAACGCCCCGCACACCAACACCTTGTCGGTCAGCGGATCGAGGTTCCGGCCGACCAGGGTGAGCGGGCCGTACCGCCGGGCCCACCACCCGTCCAGCCAGTCGGTCGCGGCGGCGACCAGGAAGACGGCCAGCCCGGCCGCCCACTCGGTCCGGCCGATCAGGGCGAACAGGACGACCGCCAGCGGCAGCCGGCTGAGCGACAGCAGGTTCGGGACGGTGACAAGCGGCTCGGCCGGGGCGGCCGCAGCGGCCCCGGGGGCCGGGCGGGTCGGGTCGCGGGTCATGCCGGGTATTGTCGGCCCGGTCGGAGGAAAAGAAACCCGGCCGCGGGGAGAGCCGCGGCCGGGTCGGGCGTTCGTCATCGGGTCGGCCTGGGGTAGGGCCGGCGGCTGTCGCTACCGGGTCGGCGGCGGGGGCATCTCGTCGGACGCGATCTTCCCCTTGCCGTTCTTGGTGCTCTTCTCGATCGTCGGCTTGTCCGGCCGGCCGGTGTCGGTCGACTTCGGCTCGTCACACCCGGTCAGGCCGAGGGCCGCGGTTAGGGCGAACAGACCGGCGGACAGCAGGATACGGCGGCGCATAAGCTCCTCGGTGGGCGGTGTGCGGGCCGCCGGCCGGGGCCCACCCCGGCCGGCGGGGTCGGGCTCAGTTGAGCAGGCTGTCGACCGGCAGGATGCCGCCGTCGTTCTTCCCGCCGAGCTGGAGGAACACGCTCCG
>JAIEQN010000434.1 GCA_019747685.1 Gemmataceae bacterium | reverse complement strand
CCCCCGGACGCGGGGGGGGGACGCCCGCGCTCCACAGAACGACCGTTACTTCAGCGCCTCGCTCCCGGCGATCAGCTCGGAAATCTCCTTGGTGATGTTCGCCTGCCGGGTCCGGTTGTACAGCCGGGTGATGGCCTTGATGAGGTCGCCGGCGTTCTCGGTGGCCGCCTTCATGGCCACCCGGCGGGCGATCTGCTCGCTCACCGCCGCGTCCAGGAAGCACTTAAAGAGGCGGGCCTTGAACGCCGCCGGGACCAGCTCCTCCAGGATGCCGGCCGCCTCCGGCAGGAACTCGTAGTCGACCGTCTGATCCGGCGAGCGGGGGGCGTCAGCCCCCTGATTCGTGCCCCCATCAGGGGCCTTACGGCCCCCGCTCGCCTCCACCGACGACAGGGGCAGGAGCGTCTCGACCACCGGCACCTGCCGGGCGGCCGAGAGGAACCTCATGTACGCCACCTGGACCTGGTCGACCTGCCCGGTGACGAACAGCTCGACGTACCGGCTGGCCACCGCGTCCACCTGGTCGAACGCCGGCTTGTCCTCGAACTGGGTGTACTCCCGGGCCCGGGGGATGCGCTGGAACTTGAAGAACGCCTGGCCCCGCTTGCCCGACACCTCCAGGTCGAACGGCGTCCCGGCCGCGGTCAACTGCCGGACGGTGGCGTTCGCCTCCCGCAGGATGCTGCCGTTGTACCCGCCGCACAGCCCCCGGTTCGAGGTGATGACCAACAGCAGCGCCTTCTTCACCGGCCGGGTGGCCAGGAGCGGGTGGCTGACCTCGCCGGCGTTCTTCGACAGGTCGGCGGCCAGCTCGGCGATCTTGCGGGTGTAGGCGTCCGCCTCGGTCGCCCGGTCGAGCGCCTTCTTGAAGCGCGCGGTGGCGATCAGCTCCATCGTCTTCGTGATCTTCCGGATGTTCCGGACGGCCTTCCGCCGCTTCACGAGTGCCCGAAGGTTGGCCACCGCGTCACCCCTGGTGTTTGTGGCCAGGGGTCGTCACCCCGGGCTCTAGCGACCAGGGGCTCACGCCCCTGGCTACGCGCCGTCGCCCCCTCCGGGGGCTCAAGAGTTCTCAGCCCCCGGAGGGGGCGGCGAGCGCGTAGCCAGGGGTGCCAACCCCTGGCATCCTCACGGCCGCCTACGCCTTGAACTGCGGCTGGAAGGCGGCGATGGCCGCGTCCAACTGCTTGACCACCTCGTCCGTCATCTTCCGTTCCTTGCCCAGCAGGGCCCGGACCTCCGGCTTCTGTTCCTTCATGAACTTCAGGAACTGCTCCTCCCAGGCCTTCACCTTCCGCCGGTCGACCTTGTCCAGGGCCCCGCTGTTGCCGGCGTAGATGATCATGATCTGGTCGATCACGTTCATCGGCTGGTACTGGCCCTGCTTCAGGATTTCCACCATCCGCTGGCCGCGGTCGAGCTGCCGCTGGGTGGCCGGGTCGAGTTCGGTCCCGAGCTGGGCGAAGGCTTCGAGTTCCCGGAACTGGGCCAGGGTCAGCTTCAAGCCGCCGGCGACCCGCTTGTCCTTCATGGCCGCGATCTGGGCGTTGCCGCCCACCCGGCTGACCGAGATGCCCACGTCCACGGCCGGCAAGACGCCGGCGTTCTTCAGGTCGGGCTGCAGGTAAATCTGGCCGTCGGTGATCGAGATCACGTTGGTCGGGATGTACGCCGACACCTCGCCTTCCAGGGTCTCGATGATCGGCAGGGCGGTCAGCGACCCGCCCGACCCCGGGACCTTGGCGATCTTGTGGCCGGGGAAGCTCTTCAGGTCGTGCTTGGCCTGCTCCAGCCCGCCGGCGTCCCCGGGCCCGACGTACACCATCCCCTTCCCGCCGGCCGCCCGCTTCTGGGTGGCGCTGCCCGCGGCGTTCACGCCCCAGTCGGCCGTCACCTTCGCGTCGTCGGCGTCGTTCGGGACGATCACCCACCGGTCGGCCAGCTTCGCCGACCGCTCCAACAGCCGGCTATGGCAGTAGAACACGTCGCCCGGATACGCCTCCCGGCCCGGCGGCCGGCGGACCAGGAGCGACAGTTGCCGGTACGCGGCCGCCTGCTTGGACAAGTCGTCGTACACGCACAGGGTGTCCCGGCCCTGCTCGTACATGAAGTACTCGGCCATCGCCGTCCCGGCGTAGGGGGCGATGTACTGCAACGGGGCCGAGTCCGCCGCCGAGGCGACGACGACGATGGTGTAGTCCATCGCCCCGTTGTCCCGCAGGGCTTGCACGATCGACGCGACCTTCGACTCCATCTGCCCGCAGGCCACGTAGACGCAGACGACGTTCTCTTCCTTCTGGTTGATGATCGTGTCGATGGCGATCTGCGACTTGCCGGTCTTCCGGTCGCCGATGATCAGCTCCCGCTGGCCCCGGCCGATCGGGGTCATGGCGTCGATCGCCTTGATGCCGGTCTGGAGCGGCTGCTTGACCGGCTGCCGCTGGACGATGCCGGCGGCCGGGCTTTCGACCGGCCGGCGGTGGGTGGTCGAGATCGGCCCCTTGCCGTCGATCGGGTTGCCGAGCGGGTCGACCACCCGGCCGATCAGCCCCGGGCCGACCGGGACGGACAGCAGCTCGCCGGTCGTCCGGACCTCCATCCCCTCGGTGACCTTCAGGTAGTCGCCGAGGATGATGACGGAGACCGAGGACTCTTCGAGGTTGAACGCCAGCCCCTTGACCTCGGCCTCGGGGAAGTCGACCAGCTCGCCGGCCATGACCTCCGACAGGCCGTAGCAGCGGGCGATGCCGTCGCCGACCTCGAGGACCCGGCCGGTCTCCCGGGTGTCGATGCGGGTGCGGAACTCGGCGAGTTCCTTACCGATGACTGAAGCGATCTCGTCCGCTTTGAATCGCATGGGAGCCTCGGACCAGGAGTGTGTGGCGGACCGCCTGGAGCTTGGAGCGGACCGAGGTGTCGTACACCTTGTCGCCGACGTGGACGACCAGCCCGCCGATCAGGTCCGGGTTCTCCCGGACGACCAGCACCGGGGTCTTGTTCAGGGCGGCCGCGAGGGTGTCGCGGAGGGCCGTCTTCTGGGCGGCGTCGAGCGGGGTGGCCGACTCGACCAGGACCCGCTGGCGGTTGGCCTTCTTGTCCCGCAACGCCCGGTAGGCGACGGCCACCAGCCGGACCAGGCCGAGCCGGTCCTTCCGGTTGAGCAGCCGGAGGAAGTCGAGGAACAGCGGGCTGGCCCGGTCGCCGAACGCCCGGGCCAGGGCCTCGTCCTTCGCGTGCTTGTTGACGGCCGGGGTGTCGAGGAAGTCTTCCAGCCCGGCGACGGCCGGGAACACGTCCTTCAGCAGCGAGTCGAACTCGCCGGCGACGGCGTCGGCCTCGCCCCGCTGTTCGGCCACCGCCAGCAGGGCCTCGGCGTAGGTCCGGGCCAGCCGCCCGGCGACCCGGCTCGAATCGGTCTGGAGCAGAATCTCCTCGTACCGCTGCTGGGCGTGGGCCATCTCCTCCGGGCTCATCGCCCCGGGGGTGTTGACCTGCTCGACGTACGAGGCGTTCTGGGTCATGGGTGCTCACCGCGCACAGGCCGGGAGGCCTGTGCCACCGGGGACCAGTTAGGTGGCACAGGCCGGGAGGCCTGTGCCACCGGGGACCAGTTAGGTGGCACAGGCCTCCCGGCCTGTGCTTAGCTTTTCGCCGTCTGCTTCAGCTCGGCCAGCGACTCGGCGAGCAAGGCCCGGTGGTCGTCGGCGGTGATCTTCCGGGCCAGGGTCTTGGCCGACAGGGTGGTCGCCAGGTCGACGGCCTGCTCGTAGATGTCTTCCAGGGCGGCGTCCCGGGCGGCCTCGATCTCCCGCTTGGCCCGCTCGCGTTCGGCGGCCGCGTCCCGGGCCCCGGCCTCCTTCTCGGACGCCCGCAGGGCGGAGGCGTCCCGCCGGGCCTCGTCGAGCAGGGCCCGGATCTTGTCCTGGGCGTCGGCGTACTCCTTCTGGAGCTTGGCCCGGACCTCCTCCACGTCCTGCCGGGCCTTCAGCGCCTCCTCCCGGGCCCCCAGGATGACCGCCTCCCGCTTGGCCAGCCCCTCGGTGATCTTCGGCCAGGCGAACCGGTGGAGGACCAGCAGCAGCAGCCCGAAGACGATCAGGGTGAAGATGCCGAGGTCCCACCGCTTGATCTGGAGGAAGCTCAGCCCGCCCTCGCCCTCGCCGTGCCCGCCGCCGTGGGCCGGGTCGCCCGCGGCACCGGCCACGCCGGACAGGACCAGCACCGCGGCGGCGGCGAACGCGAACAGGGTCATCGGCCGCATCGGCGAACTCCGCTGGGGCCGCACGGGCCGGGAGGCCCGTGCCACCAGAACCGGTGTGTTGGGGTGGCACGGGCCTCCCGGCCCGTGCGCCGCCGTCAGATGAACAGGGTCACCAGGCACAGCACCAGGCTGATGATCCCGGCCCCCTCGACCAGCCCGGCGATGATGAACATCACCCCCTGGATGGCCCCGGCCTGCTCCGGCTGGCGGGCGATCCCGCTGAGGGCGGCGTACCCGATCAGCCCCAGCCCGATCCCGATCCCGACCACGCTCAGCCCCATCCCGACGGCCGCCGCGTGCCCGGCCCCCTCGGCCGCCGACGCCGGCGACACCCCGGCCAGCACCACCACCACCGCCACCAGGAACAGGAACAGGTTACGCATGGCCGGGTCTTCCCTTCGGGTCTCGCGGGGTCGGAAAAGCGGTCCGGTCGGGGCGGCACCCGGGGTCAGTGCGGCGGGTGCTTGGCCAGGCCGATGAAGACCGCGGTCAGGAAGGTGAACACGAACGCCTGGAGGCCGGCGATGAACAGCTCCAGCAGGCTCAGGACCACCACCATCAGGACGCTGAACACGGACACCGGCCAGTACATCCAGCCCTGGCCCTTGGCCACGTCGATCTGGTAGGCCGGGTCGGCCACCAGCTTGATGAAGAACAGGATGATGAACAGGACGGTGTGCCCGGCCAGCATATTGGCGAACAACCGCACGGCCAGGATGATCGACCGGATGAACGCGGTCAGGTACTCCAGGGCCGCCATCCCGATCGTCAGGGTGTACTTGGCGACCGGCGAGGGCAGGTCGATGTGCGGGATGAACGTCTTGAGGTACCCGCCCAGCCCGTTCTCCATCACCCCGCCGACGTGGATCACCGTGAACGCCACCAGGGCCAACGCCCCGGTGACGTAGATGCTGGCCGTCGGCGACGGCAGGAACGGGAACATCCCGAACAGGTTGCACACGAAGATGAACAGGAACAGGGCGGTCAACAGCGGCAGGTACTTGTCGGCGTCGTGCTCGCCCACCCCCGGCCGGGCGATCTTGTCCCGGACGAAGAAGATCAGGCTCTCGATCGCGTTCCACAGCCGGCCCCGGGGCGGGTCCCCGTTCCTCATCTTCCCGGCCACCCAGATCAGGGCGGCCCCGACGATCACCGCGGCCAGGAACAGGAAGACGATGAACTTGCTCAGCGGGGGCGGCAGGTGGATCACCCACCCGATCGACTCGAAGATGGCGATATGATCGCTGTCGACGACGTGTTCGAACGGGTCGATGCTGGCCTTGCCGAACAGGGTCGTCATCCGGCCGCCCTCCCGTCGCCGTCGGACACCACCTCGACTGCCCACAGGCCGGGAGGCCGGTGCCACCAAGCCCTACCCCGGCGGCACCGGCCTCCCGGCCTGTGCCGCGGGTTTGGCCAGGAGCGCCGTCTCGGCCGCCAGCGTGACCAGGTACGCGAACAGCACCCAGACCAAGAACCCGACCCGCCCGGCCCGGTCGTCGACCCCGGCCAGGAACACCACCGCCGCCGCCCCGCCGAACCCGACCACCAGCCGCACCGCCGTGCCGGCCACCAGGGCCAGCAGCCGGCCGTAGGGCGATTGCCGGTCTAACACGTCGGCCAGCACCAACGTCCCGACCCCGGGCACCAGGCACAGCCCGAAGGCGGCCGCCGCGAACGCCCAGTGCCGGGGGCCGAAGCCCAGCCCGACCGGGACCGCCGCGAGTACCCCCACCCCGAGGCCGACCGCCAGCAGGATCGCCACCCGGCGGGTCACGGCCGGCCCCCGGTCTGCGTCGGACCGGCACCCGGCTTGACCATCGTGACCAGGTGGACGAACGCGGCGACGACCCCGAGCAGGGTCAGGCCGACCGTACACCAGGGCATCGAGTCGAACGCGAACAGGTCGAGCAGCACGCCGGTGATGGTAAACCCGGCCATCTCCGACCCGGCGACCATCAACCCGACCGGCAAGGCTCCTCCGCTCGATGGTCGGCCGGCGCCCATGTTGGGCCTCGCATGACCAGTTCGCGGCCCAGTCCGTGGGGTGATGCGTATTGTGGGTAGGCCGGGAATAAAGTCAACGGACGGCTCGTGAAATTTTTCACAAGCCACCTACTTTCAACCGGGTTGGCATCTCGAACCTTAATCCCGGTCACAAGTTGAAGTTGCTAACCCGGTCAGCGTCTCTTCGAGATGCTGCCCAACCCGGCGGCCATTCTTCGGACGCGGCTGCCTCGGTATCGTGCACCGGTCAGGCCGATTGTTCGACGTTTTTAGGCCGTTTGGCTGTGTCGGGGGCGGAAATTTCGTTGACACCCGGCGGGCACTTTTTCTACGATATGTGTATTACTGGTGCAGGTTTGCCGCCGGGCGTCCTGCTCGTCCGCGACCGAAGGACCCGCCTCAGAACGAGGTCTCGGGCACGCTCGCGGGGGGTGCGGGGTCCGCCCGGCTCCCTCCCCCACGCGGGGCCGGCCTTGTTCGTCCCGGATCGCCACGCCCGCCGACGGTCCGCCGGCCGCGATCGGACTGTTCCCGGCTGACCGCCCGCCTTAGAATGGGCCGGCTCGCCCCGGCCCCGACCCGGGACGGACCCCGGCGTCGCCGTTAACCCGCACGGACGCCCGACCGTCCCGCAACCGCCGCCGCCGGCGTGGGGAGTGGCCGCACGATGAGCACCGCCGGACCGCTGGCCGACCGGCCGAAGAAGGACCTGGCCGACTTGGCCCGCCGCAAGGGCGTCAAGGGTTGGGACGGGATGACCAAGGACGAGCTGGTCCGGGCGCTGGGCCGGCTGGCCCGGGCCGCCGCCCGGCCGGCCGCCAAGTCCGCCGCCAAGGTCACCAGGCCGGCCAAGCCCGCCGCCAAGCCGGTCCCGACCCCGGCGGTCAACGGGTCGCACAAGCCGGCTGGCCCCCGGCTGGCCGACCTCCCCCCGGCCCCGAAGCCCGTCGCCGCCAAGCCGACCGCCGCCGCCCCGGCGGCCGCCCCGAAACCGGTGGCCAAGCCGGCCCCCGCCCCGGCCCCGTCCATCCCGCCGGACAAGGACATCTCCTCGGCCCGGACCAACGGGGCGACCAAGGACCGCATCTTCCTGATGGTCCCGGACCCGTTCTGGCTGCACGTCACCTGGGAGCTGACGCAACAATCCGTCCAGCGGGCCGAGGCCGCCCTGCGGCAGGACTGGTACGGGGCCAAGCCGATCATCCGGCTGTTCGACGTGACCAGCCAGGACACCACCAGCACGTCGGAAACCCCGGTCCGGGACGTGACCATCCACGGCGGGTGCAACAACTGGTACATCGACGTGCCCCAGCCGCCCCGGTCGTACCGGGCCGACATCGGCTACCTGTCGCGGCGGGGCGAGCTGTTCGTGCTGGCCCGGTCGAACGTCGTCACCCCGCCCCGGGCCGGGGCCCACGAGCCCCTGGACGTGGGGGTCGGCGGCGACCTGGACAAGAAGCAGGCCGAGCGCATCCTGGCCATGTCCAGCGGGTTCGAGTCGTCGGGCGGCAACCCGGAGCTGAAGGAGCTGTTCGAGGAGCGGCTGCGGCGGCCCCTGGGCGGCCCGAAGGACACCGCGTTCGGCCCCGGGGCCAGCCTGCCCGCGAGCCTGAAGAAGTTCTTCTTCCACCTCGACGCGCATCTCGTGGTCAACGGCCGGACCGACCCGGCGGCCCACGTCACCCTGGGGAACGAGCCGGTCCGGCTCCGCCCGGACGGGACGTTCACGATGCTGTTCAGCCTGCCGGACAGCCGGCAGATCATCCCGGCGGTGGCCACCAGCGGGGACGGGCTGGAGGAGCGGACGATCGTCCTGGCCGTCGAGCGGAACACCAAGCACCTCGACCCGATGATCCACGACCAGATGGCCGAAGGCTGACAACGGGTCGCCCAGCCCTTACAGTTCTAAGCGATTTGCTTATTTCTGCGGCGGAATTGCCCTCCGCCGCCCCTCCCCCTTGTCACCCGAAATCACCGGGTTTCATCCGGTCTCCGGGGGATTCTATGCGGATTCTATGCGCCCTTACGGGCCTCCCTTCCCCGCGAGGTAGGCGTCCAACTCGGGACGGGTGAACAGTAGCTTCCCCCGCCGCGGGAGGGCACCCTTCCACACCAGGTTGTAGACCGTTCCCCGGGTGGTGCGGAGATAGGCCGCCGCCTCGTCGGTCGTGAGAGAAGGCGAGGTCGGCGGCCTTAACCTCCGGATTCTGAGCGGCCTCGCTCGGCATAGCCGACCGGTACGGCCGGAAGTCCCCTCTCCTTTCGGAGGCGACGGCGGCCTTCGCCCCGAAGCCACCGGTCAAAGACCGTGAGCCGGAACTCCTCCGAGTCCGCGTCACGGAGGTACTCGCCCTTCCCCTTTGCGGTGAAGGTGTCGGCGAACCGGGCGGCCCTCTCCCGCTCGGTCACGAGGTAGCCCTCGAAGGCCGCAATCGCGTCAGGCTGCGTTTTGGCGAGCAGGGTATACATGCCCCTCAACCGGGTGGCTAACGCCCCGCCTCGCCCATCCTGGGCCGCCTCTGGGCCATCCCCGTGAGTCGGCTCGGCCCCCCTGCCCCTTCGACGCTCCTCGGCGAGCCTCTTGGCGACCGCGGGCGGTGGTCCGTACTCGTGCTCGATGGCGTTGGCCAGCCATGAGCCGGGTGATGACCTGACCTGGGCGTGTGGGAGCCAGCCCAAGTACTTTCGGCACTCGCTCGGTTTCGTCGTGGCGAGCCTGACGGCGACGGAGCGGCCGACGCCGTTTCCGACCAAGAGGTCAACCAGCCCAGCATCAGCACCCCCTCCCCCTGCTGCTGCTGTTTCTTGTTCTGTTTCTTGTATTACTGTTTCTTGTATGTCGCATTTTGAGACCACCCTAGTCGGTCATCACTTTTGAGGTGCGGGGTAGAGTCGCCGGAGCTTGACCCGGGCGTCGGCGGTCGTGAACCGC